>JAUZQA010000099.1 GCA_030705665.1 Bacillota bacterium | reverse complement strand
TCCAAAGACAGTTGACATTGGCATAGAGCATGGAACTGTGTTGGTTCTTTATAATCAAAATTCTTATGAAATTACTACATTCAGAGCGGAATCAGAATACGAGGACTTTCGAAGGCCTAAGGAAGTAGTCTTTATTCGTTCTTTAGAAAAAGACTTAGAACGAAGAGATTTTACGATAAATGCTATGGCCATGGATGTGAATGGGATCATTCACGATCCTTATGGAGGAAAAGAAAGCATTAAGGCGCAAGAAATTAAAACAGTCGGTAACCCTGAGGAACGGTTTCGCGAAGATGCATTACGCATGATGAGAGCGGTACGATTTGTAAGTCAACTAAACTTTGAAATCGAACATCAAACATTAAAGGCATTAAAGGACCTTGGATATTTATTAGAGAAAATTGCAGTGGAACGCAAAAGGGCTGAATTTGAAAAATTATTAACGGGACCTAGTCGGAAGAAAGCGATTAAAATAACACTTGATACAAATCTTTATTCATACTTGCCTTCCCTGGAAAATCAGAAAGCAGAATTAACAAAATTACTTGATTATCATTGCGATGAACTAGATATAAATGAAATGTGGTCATTAGTTTGTTTTTCTTTAATAAAAACAGGGAAAAAGGCTGAACAGTTTTTACGTATGTGGCGGCTCCCAGTTAAACAAATAAAGGAAGTTGAGTTGATTTTGAGGTTTCTCTTAGGCAGGATTGAGCAAGGGTGGACGAAATATCAAATATACTCAGCTGGATTGCCTGTATCTCTATCAGTCGAAAGACTTTATCACGCACTAAATAATAGTGACAGCACTGAGGCAATCGAATCACTAACAAATATACATCGGAGTTTGCCAATAAAGGAGCGAACAGACCTTAATTTAGCCGGAAGTGATTTACTAGCTTGGTTTAACAAGAAACCAGGACCTTGGATAAAGGAAAGTCTTTTTAAGATCGAATCGGCTGTGTTGGAAGGTCTAATTGAAAATGACAAAATACAAATAAAGGAGTGGCTTTTGAAGTGCAATCAAAAATAAGAAAGCAATTGGTTGATGCCTTCACAAATGCCGGTGATTCCTATTTATCAGGCCAATTCCTGGCAGAATTAATTGGCTGCTCACGGACAGCTGTATGGAAGCATATGGAGGAATTGCGCAAGGATGGCTTTCTATTAGAGGCAGTTAGAAGGAAGGGCTACCGAATTGTAAGCACACCTGAGGCGATTACAGCTGATGAGATCCGCCTTGGTTTACATACAAAATTCATTGGCCAAAACATCCATTACCAAGAGTCAGTGGATTCAACGCAAAGAGTTGCTCAACGTCTTGCAAATGAAAATGTTCCAGAGGGAACGGTTGTGATCGCTGAAGAACAGCTGTCAGGTAGAGGAAGAATGGGCAGACAATTCCATTCGCCAAAATTTACGGGCATTTGGATGAGTCTGATCCTCAGGCCCAACATTCCGCTTCCAAAAGCACCACAATTAACGTTATTAACAGCAGTTGCTGTTGTTCAAGCAATTGAAGAACAAACAGGAATAGCTCCAGAAATAAAATGGCCAAACGATATTTTATTAAATGGGAAAAAATTGACTGGCATCTTAACAGAGCTGCAGGCGGAGGCTGACCGAATTCATTCAGTTATTATTGGGATTGGGATCAATGTTAATCAACAGCTAATCGATTTCCCTGAGGAGCTGCATACAATTGCAACATCCTTAGCAATTGAAAAAGGGGAAAAAGTCTCACGTTCACGTTTAGTTAGGACCTTCTTTGAGAAATTTGAAAAATTGTATATCTATTATTTAAAAGAGGGCTTCTATCCGATCAAACTTCTCTGGGAAAGCTATGCGATTAGCATTGGTAAACATATAAAAGCCAGAACATTAACGAGTGTGATTGAGGGGAAGGCCCTGGGAATCACGGAGGATGGGGTATTACAAATTGAAGATGATTTTGGGGAAATACACCATGTGTATTCCGCTGATATCGAATTATAGGATTTATTGGAATTTTCAGATAGACAAGTATCTACAATGTTTGATATAATTTTTTCGGGCAGTATCCTAAAGAGCTGCACCTTGTTTTAGATGCTAAATTAAACTAAACAGGTTTCTGCCTAGATCCGTATACGCGGACCGGGACAGAGGGATGAAAGATATCATGGAAATATGGATCCTCTCTGCCTGCAGAAGGATCTTTTTTATTTGCTAAAAAGCAAATGCCATTGATCTTTTTATTTCCTCTTTCTAACTAAGGAGGGAAAATAATGAAGCAAACAACCGATTTTATGAAGATGAAACAAAAAAACGAAAAAATTGTCATGCTTACGGCCTATGATTATCCTTCTGCAAAGCTCGCAGAAGAGGGAAAAGTAGATGTCATATTAGTCGGTGATTCATTAGGAATGGTCGTTTTAGGCTATGAATCTACTGTTTCTGTAACACTTGAGGAAATGATCCACCATACAAAAGCAGTAAAACGGGGAGCAAAGGATACATTTATTGTTGTTGATATGCCGTTTTTGACCTATCATTTGTCGATCAGTGAAACCCTGAAAAACGCCGGCAGGCTAATTCAAGAAACAGGTGCCCACGCTGTTAAAATTGAAGGAGCAGATGAGGTACTGGAAAAAATGGCTGCGATCACCAAAGCAGGTATCCCAGTCTGTGCTCATTTAGGTTTGACACCTCAATCGGTAGGTGTTTTAGGTGGTTATAAAGTTCAGGGCAAAGATTCAAAGGCTGCTAGAAAACTCCTTGAGGATGCCAAAAAATGCGAGGAAGCAGGGGCATTTATGATTGTGCTGGAATGTGTCCCAAAACAGCTAGCAGAAGAAGTGTCCAAAATACTTTCTATTCCTGTCATCGGGATCGGTGCTGGCGTTGAAGTAGATGGGCAGGTTCTCGTTTTTCATGACATACTAGGCTATGGCGTTGAGAGGGTACCGAAGTTTGTCAAACAGTATCATTGTTTGAATCCATTTATAATAGAATCCATCCAGTCCTATTCGGCAGAGGTTAAAGATAATCAATTTCCTGATGATCAACATTCATTCACAATGAAGGAAGAAGAACTAAAGGGTCTGTACGGAGGTTTAAAATGAAAGTAATTACAACTATTCACGAAATGCAGCTTGAAATTAACAAACAAAAGAATCAATCAAGATCAGTTGGATATGTTCCAACAATGGGATTTTTACATGAGGGACATTTAACACTGATCAAAAAGGCAAGAAATGAAAATGATGTTGTTGTTTTAAGTATTTTTGTCAATCCACTGCAGTTTGGACCAGATGAAGACTATGATTCTTATCCGCGCGACTTTGAAAGAGACCGTGCTCTTGCAGAAAGTGAACATGTTGATTTTCTATTTTTTCCTAGTGTTGAGGAAATGTATCCTTCCTCCCCGTCTATCAAGATTACTGTCGAGGACCGTACGAATGTCCTATGCGGAAAATCGCGTCCAGGGCATTTTAATGGTGTAGCGACCGTGTTGACAAAGTTGTTTAATATCATCATGCCCCATCGTGCGTATTTTGGGCTAAAGGATGCTCAACAAGTGGCGGTAGTGGATAGTCTCATTAAGGACTTTAATTTTCCAATTGAACTGAGGCCTGTGGAAATTATTCGAGAGCAGGATGGGTTAGCAAAAAGCTCACGAAATGTAAATTTGCGCCCTGAAGAGCGATTGCAAGCACCAGTTCTCTATAAAAGTTTACAAGCAGCAAGAAAGTCAATTGAAAATGGCGAAAGAAATACGCAGAACATCATCAGGATCGTCTCGAATATAATTGAAACGGAAACAAATGGTCTAATCGATTATGTTGAGCTATATAGTTATCCGCAATTAAAATTATTAGAACAATTAAGCGGCACTGTGATCATTGCCATTGCAGTTAAATTTTCTACTGTCCGCCTAATTGATAATTTGATAATAGAAATAGATGAAAGAATTCTTGAATAAGGGGTGAAGATCTTATGTTTCGTACGATGATGAACGGCAAAATTCATCGCGCCACGGTTACCGAGGCAAATTTAAACTATGTGGGCAGCATTACGATTGATGAAGATTTACTTGATGCTGTTGGAATGGCAGCAAATGAGAAAGTGGCGATCGTGAATAATAATAATGGCGCGCGACTTGAAACCTATATCATACCTGGTAAAAGAGGAAGCGGTGTAGTTTGTTTAAATGGTGCAGCCGCTCGGTTAGTACAGGAAGGTGATATTGTCATTATTATTTCTTATGTGATGATTTCCGATGAAAAAGTGACACAGCATAAACCAAAAGTTGCGATTATGGATGAAAACAATCGAATAAAAGAAATGTTATATGCAGAACCTGCGCATACCATTCTTTAATCCCCATCATGGGGATTTTTCTTTTTTTGTATGATAAAGTAAAAAGTACGAAAAACGGTAATCTTTCTCTTTTACCTAATTTATGATACCTTTTTCATATAAAGGTTAGGTGTTTATTGAATGTTAACTAAATTTGTCGTGGTGGATTTGGAAACAACAGGAAACTCACCGAAAAAAGGTGATAAAATTATTCAATTTGCAGCTGTTGTTATTGAAAATGGCAAAATAACTGAATCGTTTTCGTCCCTTATAAATCCAAATCAGCCCATACCGATTTTTATAGAAGAATTAACAGGTTTAAATGATGAGATGGTGAAAGATGCACCTAATTTCTCGGAAATTGCTCCGAAGGTAATCTCATTATTAGAGGACGCTTATTTTGTTGCCCATAATGTCTTATTTGATTTATCTTTTCTTCAAGAGGAGTTAATACAGTCAGGCTATGAAGGATTTTTTGGATCAATTATCGATACGGTAGAGTTGGCAAGGATTCTTTATCCAACAGCAGATGGGTATAAACTATCCGATTTAGCGATTCAGGAAGGTCTTCAGCATGATCGTCCCCATCAGGCTGATAGTGATGCAGAAGTAACAGCGGAATTATTACTGATATTTTTAGAAAGAGCTTCACAACTTCCGCGAAAAACCCTCAATCAGCTTGTCCAGCTTTCAGGCGGATTGAAAAGTGACCTGCAGCAATTATTCGAGGAACTATTAGTAGCTAAAAATAAAGAGATTGAAAAATTACCTGAATCTATTGAGATTTTTAATGGGCTCGGAATCAGAAAAAACAATTCGGCCATAAACGAAAACATTGGAAATAATAATTATATATATCCTGCGGGGCTCCATAAAAAAGCGGAAAAACTACAAGAGGTGATTCCAGGCTTTAATATGAGAAAAGGCCAGTTTGAAATGATGGATGGCGTGTATGAAGCGTTTCAAACTGGAAAGCATTGTTTAATTGAGGCCGGAACGGGTGTTGGAAAGTCAATTGGATATTTATTACCTGCGGCCTACTTTTCTAAACAATTTAGACAACAAGTTATTATCAGTACTTATACCATTCAACTACAAGAACAGCTTATTCGGAAGGAAGTTCCATTACTATCAAAACTAGTGCCTTTTACAGTGAAAATTGTTTTGTTAAAGGGAAAGGAACACTATCTGAGTTTAGAAAAGTTTTATCAAACATTATCGGATGAAGAGGATAATTATGATACAACTTTGACAAAAATGCAGATACTTGTCTGGCTCCTGGAAACAGAAACAGGTGACAAAGATGAGTTGAATTTATCGAGCGGTGGACAAATTTTTTGGAATAAAATTAAAAGTGAACAAATTTCCTTAAGACAAAAGGATCATTGGCGAGAAAAGGATTTTTACTATCGGGCAAAAAGCAACGCTGAGAATGCTGATATCATTGTAACGAACCATTCTTTATTACTCTCTGATCTTAAAGCTAAAAATTCACTTTTACCACCATGTAATTATGTCATTCTTGATGAAGGGCATCATTTTGAAAAAGCAGCCGCCCAATTTTTGGGACAATCTTTAGATTATATGTCAGTCCGTCTATTACTAGGTCAAATAGGGAATTATGAACAAAAACAGCTTTTTTATCAGCTTGAAAAGCTAGTGGAAAACGTAAGTGCTAATACCAAGAGTATGATCCATACTTTTGAATTAAACCAACTGATAAATGATTTAGTTTATGAAATGGATGAGTTTTTTAAACTATCCTCTTTTTATGCCCAAAAGAATTCGCTAAATAAACAAAATATATACCGTGTAAGGGTGAGATTAACCCAGCAATCTTTAAGTAAGGAATTAACCGCTTTGAACCATAGCGCGGAAAGATTTGTTTTTTTGCTTGGCGATGTCCATAATGCCCTTAATGAAAGATTAACTGTCTTAAAAAAAGATATTTCTGCACTAAATAGTGATCAAATGGTTTTAGTCGAAGAGATTTTCGGTGTTCTCGCTGAAATGGCGGAATTAAAGGAAAACATAAAAAATCTTATTATTTTAGTCAGTAAAGATGTTAAATGGGTGGAAACAGACCTGCGCATTCCCCAAAATATAACAACGATTACCGGGCAGCCTGCTTCAGTCGCTGATTATCTTCACAATGATTTTTTTCAAAAGAAAAAAAGCGTTGTGATTACGTCAGCAACCTTAACCGTTAATCATTCCTTTCGGTTTATTAGAAAGGAATTGGGGTTGACTGACTGTCCATGTAGTGAATTAATGATTCCATCACCATTTGAATATCGAGATCAGGTTGAAATGCTTATTCCAGAGGATTTGCCGGAAATAAAGTCGGTTTCAGTGGATGATTATGTGGTTGCCATTACGGAACATATTATTACGATTGCCGAAACAACGAAAGGGAGAATGCTGCTCCTGTTTACTTCCCATGAAATGCTTAAAAAGACATATGAATTGATTAAAGAAAGTGGATTTCTTAGTGATTTTGCGATTATTGCCCAAGGAATTACCAGCGGCAGTCAAACAAGACTAACTAGAAATTTCCAACGATATGAAAAGGCGATCTTATTAGGTACAAGCAGTTTCTGGGAAGGAGTCGATATTCCGGGAGAGGATTTAACATGTCTGATTATCGTGCGGCTTCCTTTTAGCCCTCCGGATGATCCGTTTACAGAGGCGAAATGTGAATATGTTAAGAGTCAAGGAGGAAATCCTTTTTCGGATTTTTCATTACCTGAAGCTGTTTTAAGATTTAAACAAGGCTTTGGAAGGTTAATTCGCACTGAAAAAGATCGGGGAATTATTGTTGTATTTGATAAAAGGATTATATCGACAAAGTACGGAAAGGCTTTTCTGGAATCGATTCCTGATATTCGGGTAAGGAATGGAACAATCGACCAACTGGTTGAGTTTACCCGCAGATGGATTTGATTTTTTAAGAGCTAATTTAAAAGGCTGCTCAAAGCATAAAAAGTTTGATAAATCCATGTCTTTGGGTAGCCAAATTGTTTTCACCTGTTATAATGAGTTAGTAGATTATTTTAAACAAATAATAAGAAAAATAAGATGAATCGTACATAGTGATGTGAGGAAAATGAAAAAGTGGATTATTATTGTAATATTAATGTTTCTCGTTGTGTCCGGTATTTTTATTAGCGTTTATTCACGGGCATTTTCTCCTGTTAGGGCTGCTCAGCAAAAGGCGGTTGCTATAGCGGAAAAGAAAGTTCAATTTAGTAAAATCGACAATTTTCATATCTACAACGGAAATGAAACAGTCTATGTGATTGAAGGGAAAAATAAAAAAGGTGAAAAGATCATTACTTGGATTCCTTTAAAAACGAAACAAGTAGTAGTGCTGAAAGCCAGCAGCGGGCTATCCAAAGAACAGGCAATTAAAAAACTAGAGGAAACTAAAAGTCCTAAAAAGATAATTTCTGTTCGTTTGGGAATGGAAAAAATGATTCCATTTTGGGAAATATACTATCTCTCTGATAATAATTTAATAAATTATTATTATATAAATTTTAAAACTGGTGAATGGCTTAAAAAAATTGAAAATTTATAGTTTTAGTTGAGAATGGAGGAACTAAAAATGGAACTCAAGTTAGCAAACAGGGTGTTGTCATTAACCCCATCTACCACGTTGGCCATTACTGCAAAGGCTAAAGAACTGAAAGAACAAGGTGTTGACGTTATTGGTTTAGGTGCAGGTGAACCAGATTTTAATACTCCTCAATATATTATTGAAGCAGCATATAAATCAATGATTGAGGGCCATACAAAATACACTCCATCTGCTGGATTGCCGGCACTTAAAAAGGCAATTATTCAAAAGTTTCAAGAGGACCAGGGAATTGAATATAAGCCTGGCGAAATTATTGTTGCTAATGGAGCAAAACATGCACTTTATACATTATTTCAAGTAATCCTTAACGACGGGGATGAGGTAATTATCCCAACGCCATATTGGGTAAGTTATCCTGAACAAGTGAAATTAGCAGGCGGAAAGCCGGTATATGTAGAAGGTTTTGAAAGTAACCAATTTAAAATTACCGCCCAACAATTAAAAGAAGCCATTACTGATAAAACAAGAGCACTAATTATTAACTCACCAAGTAATCCTACTGGCGTGCTTTATACACAAGAAGAACTAAATGAACTGGGACAGGTATGTCTTGAGAAAAATATTTTGATTGTTTCTGATGAAATTTATGAGAAGTTAATATACGGAGATAGCAAACATGTTTCTATCGCCCAATTATCGCCCAAATTAAAGGAACAAACAATAATTATCAATGGTGTGTCAAAGTCACATTCAATGACAGGCTGGAGAATTGGTTATGCGGCAGGAAACGAAAAAATTATTAAAGCTATGACAAATCTTGCAAGCCATAGTACATCAAACCCAACTACTTCTGCTCAATATGGAACAATTGCTGCTTACACAGGACCAAAAGAACCAGTAGAGGAAATGCGTCAGGCATTTGAAAATCGCTTAAATGTAATCTATGATAAATTAGTATCCATTCCTGGTTTTACATGTGTTAAACCACAAGGAGCATTCTACTTGTTTCCAAATGTAAAGGAAGCTGCAACGATGACAGGCTACAAAAATGTTGACGAGTTTGTGGAGGCATTGCTAGTAGAAGCAAGAGTTGCCGTTGTACCTGGTTCTGGTTTTGGTACACCAGAAAATATTCGTCTTTCTTATGCGACTTCATTAGAGCTTTTAGAGGCAGCCGTCGAACGAATGCACGAATTTGTTACATCCAAAAAATAATTTAGAGATTTAGTTATTAATTGATCTTTTTATTCAAGCAAAAAAAGTCTGCTCTGCAGGCTTTTTTAGTTAAAAGCTCTGGTTATTATTTCACCTTACCCGTGAATGTTGGTTCATGATATACTTAAAAGGAGGTGTTGTAATGATGAAAGCTGATCTATTATCTTGGCTTCAAGAAGGTAATATAACCATTCCAGTTACGCTATTTTCGGAGTATCGAAATTTAAATTTAAATGAATATGAACTAATTTTAATCATACATTTACTAACATTTATTCAAAAAGGCAATGAATTTCCTACACCGGAGGAGCTTGCACAAAAAATGACAATTGCAGACTCTGAATGTACGAATATGTTGCGAAAACTTATCCAGCAAGGCCTCATTCAAATTATTGAAGGGTATTCGAATGAAGGAATTCGTTATGAAAAATATTCTCTAGATCCATTATGGGACAAACTGGTGGATCAATTTTTACTGCACAAAAAAAACAATCAGCTTCAGAGCAAACAGGTTGAAGAAACGAATCTTTACACAGTTTTTGAAAAAGAATTCGGAAGACCGTTATCACCATTTGAATGCGAGTCACTTGCGATGTGGATGGATGATGATCATCATGACCCAATTATTATAAAGGCTGCTCTCCGAGAAGCTGTAATGTCTGGAAAGCTAAATTTTCGTTATATAGATCGAATATTATTTGAATGGAAGAAAAATGGGATCCAAACAATTGAGCAAGCAAAAAATCAAGGGCGAAAGTTCCGCGAAAAACAACAGCAGAACAGAAAATTTAACGATCCCCAACAGTCACCGTCTATTCCTTTTTATAATTGGCTGGAGCAACAATAAAAGATCTAAAAACGAGAGACATTGTTCTCTCGTTTTCTAACTGTCAGGATAGCTTAAAATAAAAATGAGTGAACCTTTTAGACATGTTTTTAATTTACTAATTGCAGGTGATATTTTTGTTGAACAATACTCAAATCCGTTTTTGCCTTGATAAAATGGGGGAGATGTTTCCTTCTGCACATTGTGAATTGAATCATTCAAATCCCTTTGAATTGGTGGTTGCAGTTTCACTTTCCGCGCAATGTACAGATG
>JAUZQA010000098.1 GCA_030705665.1 Bacillota bacterium | reverse complement strand
GGGAATTGCTTTAGTAGAAATGGGTTTGATTGGAAGAAACAAATCAGAGGAAGAAAAGTTAAAAACACATGCCTTTTTCGTAGGAATGTTCCTTGTTGTTTCACACGTAGCCATGATTTTTGGTATGGTCGATCCATCGATCGTAATGGGGCATAATATGGCGAATATGAAAATGTAATGGACGTTTTTCTATAAATATTGATTGTTTATGAAACAAGCTGTGTTCTCATAGAATACAGCTTGTTTTATTTTGTCGTTTGGAATAAATCTTAAAACCGTATGGTTAAACTTATTTGTAAATAATATTAATTATTAACTATAATAAAAGAAGAAAAAGGAGGAATATACAATGTTCAAGAGTGGTTTTGTGACGATTATTGTTGATGATTTAAAAAAGGCAGAACATTTTTACGTGGAAACACTTGGCTTAAAGGTACAATTCCAAGTAGAGGGTCATTTGGTGCAGGTCGAAGCTCCAGGATTGACAATTGGGCTGCTACATCCCCGTGAAGGACAGGATTCTCAACCAAGAAAGTCAGGGAGTATTCATATTGGATTGGAAGTACAAGAACTAGAGTCAGCAATCAAGTTGCTACAATCCCGTGGTATAGAATTCCAGCCTATCATGGAAGAAGAGGCAACACGGCTCGTATACTTTAGTGATCCTGAAGGGAATTCCCTTTACTTGATTGAGTTAAAACCTGAATCCAAAATGTGAGAAAACATTAAATTCCCTAAAAAGACAGGTCCGATTCCGAACCAACGCCATTTATCAAGGAGAGTCTCCCAAATGGCGGGAATAAAGCAATATATTATTTTGGGTTATTCCCGTTAGTGAAAATGAAGTCTTCGTGATAAAAATAACCGAAATTCTTTTGATTAAATTCAACCTTGTATGTATATATTCCCGATTTGCACTTGTTCTGTTCGGCTATCGTTCCTGTTTGATTTTCAAATTTTTTTAAGTAATAGAAATCCTCCGGGTCCAAACCTTCTTTTTTTATACTTTTGATCTTTACTCTTTCCCCAATTTTGGAAGTATGTTCCTTAGGAAATTTCATTTTCTTTAATTCATCTTCCGATCCAAAAGGTGTTGTGAAATCTACTTTAGCAATAACCAATTCTTACATCTCCAAAACATAGTTAAAGTCTATTAATATCAATTAATATTAATTACCTATCTCTATTTTATAATCTTATAAACTTCTTCAAAAATTGCATCATAAGTAGTATTCAGTGAAATGGCTAATTCATTGAACAAAACTCCTTAATCAATTTTGTCAACTAAGTTGACTATTTAATTTTAATGCTTTTTAAATGGAAATGTCAACTAGATTGACGATATTAAATGATCTTTGCTATAGTGTTAACGAGAAAAAAATTGGGAGTGAAGTGGTTGGAAACTAAAATGCAAAACTTGGATTTAATTGATTTAATTAGCGAACGCCATGTTCAACTTCGCAGTATTACGGAAAAATTGTGGAATGATAGCAGTGAAATATATATATCAAATTCTGAGTGGTTTATCTTAGCTAGGATTTATGAAAAAAAACAGCCGACTATTTCTTACGTTTCAAAAAACGTAGACATTTCCCGTCAAGCAACACATAAATTTCTAAAATTACTTAAGGAAAAAGGCCTAGTTGAAATAAAAAATGTGGAAAATAATAAAAAAGAGAAATGTATACAACTAACTCAATTTGGCCAAGAATGTTTTGAAAAAAATGAGTCCTTAAAGGCTACACTTGAGGAAAAGATCATAGGTAAAATTGGAGTGGAACAAGTAACGTTCCTAAAAGAAGTGTTAAAAGCAGATTGGGGCTTATAGCCACTAGCGAGAGTGTAATGTTTTAATAAAAAGACATACAAAACCATTTACTGATTTTGTATGTCTTTTTAAATGTTTTTTAAATGTGATTCACTTTTATTTTGAAATACCTTGTTCGTTTTTCGGCACCAATGGAATTCGGTTGTAGATGGAGATAATGGCTCGGCCAACTGGTGCAAATAGCGATTGTGATGCAAAAACAAGTCCGCTCACGATCAGTGATATGATGATGCTTGTTAGTACATCAAATGGATAATGGTTTCCTACATAAACACGGGAAATCCCTGTACATATTGCAAACAAAAGCATACCAATTCCAATCTTACGATGCTTTCGCCATAATATCGCTAAAGCAATTGAAAATGTCCCCGTTGCATGATCACTAGGAAACGAAGAATCCTTTGCATGCTGAACTAGAAGATTCACATGGTGGTTAACAAATGGACGATTCTCATAAAAGATATGACCTAAAATAACATTAATAACTAAAGCTATCACAGCGGTTATGGCTGCATTTACTACCGTATATTTTTCTTTTTCTTTACCTAAAACCCACATTAAAAGTAAAACCAGTGCAAAGAACGGAAATGCAAATTGAGTAAAGAAAACCATTAATCCATCTAAAAAAGGCTGATGGCCTGCATTTTGATTAATTGCTTGAAATATTGCGTAATTCATTCCAGCTCCTCACTTTCTATTTGAATTTATATAACGTTTTTTTCACATTCAAAAATGAACAAGACTAAGTATACCAAAATTGATCTTTTTGTTCACTTAAATAAACATTAAAAATTCCTTAAAGTTTTTAATATCAACAGCTTAATCAAAAATTATGATAAAAAAAGCAATGCTGTCTTAAAGCATTGCCTCCCAAAGCAAAATTTGCTATTATGATGCCTTTCTGCTTTTAATAACTTTTATCGCTAAGAAAACTAAAATTAAGAGCACAATTACTGCAACCAAATAAGCAATCGGATGTAAGAAGTTTTGAATCTTATCATAATTCTTGCCTAATACATATCCTACGTAAGTTAAGATTGAAGACCAAATTACACTACCAATGGCTGTGTAAATTAAAAATTTACTAAGGGACATTCGCGCAATTCCTGCTGGTAAAGAAATAAAGGTACGAATAGCAGGTAAAATACGTGAAACAAATACTGTGATTTCTCCACGTTTGTCGAACCACTTTTCAGCAGACTCTAAATGCTTTTTTGATAAAAATACATATTTTCCAAAGCGGTCGATGAATCTTTTTCCACCCCAAAGCCCAACCGCATATGCAATCAAAGATCCAATGATATTACCAAGTGTTCCAATTAAAATAACTCCAATCATATTTAAATGACCTGTTGAAACTAAATAGCCACCAAAAGGCATAATCACTTCACTGGGAATTGGAATACAGGCACTTTCCAAAACCATTCCTAAAAGAATCCCCCAATATCCAATGGAATTTATCCAGTTTATTGCTATGTCTCCTAATTGATGTAAGATACTCACTTTAAACTCTCCCTTAAAATACTTTTTTGCAAGAATATTTGACAATAACTATATAACAGTTTGCCATAATAAATGCAATTTGCAACTTAGTTTTTATTAAAAATTACTTAATTTATTAATCTTAATAAGAAAAACCCCAATTTTAGGTACAGTGGGCATCATGGTTAGTTCATTTTTAGGGTAAGTACTAAATTTTTATTTTGCTCACTTACTGAAATATTATTACTACCAAAATGCAACAATAAAGCCACCAATAACAAAATATGGTGCTTAATAGACACTTAAGATACATTTAATTAATTCTTAATAAATAAAGATAAACATTATATTATAGTTGAATTTGTTGATTTAATTTTCGTAAGTAAAACTGAAAGGAAGTTATGAATGCAAGCAGATCAAAATAAATTGAAAATATTACTTAACAAGGTACCAGAAGTGACTATTTATTTCTGGGTCATCAAAATTTTATGTACCACTGTTGGTGAAACATTTGCGGATTTTTTGAATTTTAACCTTGGATTTGGATTAACTAACACTACCATCATTATGGGAGTTGCTTTTTTCATTGTATTATTTTTTCAATTTAGAGCCACGAAATACGTTCCAGAAATCTATTGGACAACGGTTGTACTGATAAGCGTTTTTGGAACTTTGGTAACTGATAATTTAACAGATGGTATGGGTGTACCTCTTGAACTAAGCACAGCCGTTTTCTCAGTACTGCTAGGTTTAACTTTTCTGTTTTGGTATCTTAGTGAAAAAACACTATCGATTCACTCGATTTTCACAAGAAAAAGAGAAGTTTTCTATTGGCTTACCATTCTTTTTACTTTTGCACTGGGAACTGCAGTAGGAGATTTATATTCTGAACAGCTCGGTCTTGGCTATCTTAACACAGGAATCACAGTCATTATTATCATAGCTTGTATATTCATCGCATGGAAATTAAAACTTGATGGGGTACTAGCATTTTGGATTGCGTATATTTTGACTCGTCCGCTTGGGGCATCATTAGGAGATTTCCTTTCTCAACCAAAGGTTAATGGCGGGTTAGGATTGGGTACAACCGTAACTAGTGTCATTTTCTTGTTAGCCATTTTAGCGATTATTGTTTTTCTTGCGGTTTCAAAAATTGATATAAATGCAAAGAATGAAACAGCACATACAGAACAAACAAATGGAAACAAGAAAAATGTTATGAACCAAACTATAGTGGCGCTGTGTGTTTTCTTAGTTGTTGGTATTGGAGGTTATGCGTGGAGAAGCAATAAAATAGTATCTCAAAATGTTTCTTCACAAGCTACACTAGGCGGACAATTAGCAGGCTTTATTAAAATTGAAAATGACATGCTATCTGATGTTAATTCCAATAACTTTAGTTCGGCAAAAACTAGTGCGGATGATTTAGAACATCAATGGGATACTTCGGAAGCTAAACTAAGAAAAATCGATGGAACCACTTGGACGAAAATTGATGGCACAATCGACGTTGTATTAGCGGCAGTACGTTCATCAAGCCCTGATGAAAGCAAATCCAAAACTGCACTCACCAATTCGCTCAATATTATAAATGGTGCAAATAAATAAATTCTAAAAGCCCTCTTCACACATAGTGGAAGAGGGCTCAATTAAAAGACTTTAGTAAACAGCTTTAGTCTTTTTTCTTCGGTATTTTGTTAATTAATAAATATTTAATGATTTTTTAATATCATGTTTAGTAGGCATGTCTAAACTAATTCATAGCATTATATTGATTGAATTCAAAATACAATCTTTTTTTGTTTATATGGGCGAATATTAACTTTTGGTGATTATTTAAAATAAAGAAAGAGTGAGTAGATGTCAATTCGTTTTAGACTTGTTATTTCTTATTTAACCATGATTCTTGTTCCTATTATTTTTCTTATTTGTTCAGCCTTTCTAGTAGCGCTGCTATTTAGAGGGGATCTTAAAGAAATAAAAAATATCTACCTGCCGCCCGAACATAAACATGAAATAACCAAAAGTGATAAGTTATTTATAAACTTACGTATTCAAACATTGAAAAACCCCGGGGAGTTTTCTAATCTAGTCTATTTAAAGAAGATAAGTAATCAAGTAAAGAAAGAAGATAAGGCTGGAGTCATTATAAGAAAGGGTAATAACATTATATACAATTCGTCATCACTTGAAAAATTAGACAAACATGAGCTTCCGCTATTTGGAGTATTTGGTGATGTAAATCCTGTTGATGAAATAAACAATCAAGTTATATCTATACAAAAAATTGATTTTTTATTTCCAAATCATGAAGAAGGAAGCATTTTCTTAATTACTGAGGCCAGTAAACTTACCAAATATGTTCACTCGTTTTTCCCGCTATTATTTATAAGTCTCATTTTAATTTTAGTTATAACTAATGGGATACTTACTTACTATGTATCGAAAAGTATCATTGTTCCCATTAAAGAATTACAAAAGGCAGCTAAAGAAATAAAGGAAGGAAATCTCAATATCCCAATCAAGCCTCACTCAAATGACGAATTAGGTCAATTGGCACTAGGGTTTGATGAAATGAGAATAAGATTAAAGGAATCTATTGAGCAACAATCTGTCTATGAAGAAAACAGAAAAGAACTTGTTGCAAATATATCACATGATCTAAAAACGCCCATAACTACGATAAAAGGATATATTGAAGGAATTCGAGATGGGGTTGCAAACACGCCGGAAAAAATAAATCGTTATATGCAAACAGTTTATTCAAAGTCCATCGACTTGGATCACATGATTGATGAGCTGTTCTTATATTCAAAATTGGACTTGCACCGTCTTCCATTTCATTTTGAAAAAATTCTTTTTGACCAATATTTACAAGACTTTGTGGAAGAACTTCAATTAGATGTAGAAGGAAAAAAGGTAGAGGTAGAATTAACAATCGAAAAAAATAATAAATACGTAATAAACGGTGACCGTGAACATTTAAAACGTGTCATCATGAATATTGTCAATAATTCTTTAAAATATATTGAAAAAGAAAATAAAAAGCTTTCATTTCACCTATCTACTATGGATTCAAAAATCCTTTTTAAAATGGCAGACAATGGACCTGGTATTGCAGAGGAAAACTTACCGTTTATCTTTGACCGTTTTTATCGTGCCGACATGGCAAGAGGAACTGATAAAGGTGGAAGCGGTCTTGGATTATCGATTGCAAAAAGAATTATTGAAGAGCACCGAGGTAATATATGGGCGGAAAGTATGAAAGGACAGGGCACAACGATTCTATTTACTTTGGATAAAGCGGGTGATATAAATGAAAACCATACTAATTATCGAAGATGACAAAAGTATTGCAGAGTTAGAAAGAGACTATTTAGAAATCGATGGGTTTTCTGTTGATATTGCATTTACTGGACAGGATGGATTGAACAAAGCTTTGTTCAACGAAAAAATAGACTTAGTGATACTTGACCTTATGCTTCCTGGTGCAGATGGGTTTCAAATCTGCAGGGAAATAAGAACTAAGAAAGATATTCCTATTCTGATGGTTTCTGCCAGAAAAGAGGATATTGATAAAATTCGAGGTTTAGGATTAGGTGCTGATGATTATGTAGTAAAACCATTTAGTCCTTCCGAGCTTGTTGCAAGAGTAAAGGCGCATCTTTCACGATATGATCGGCTCATAGCTAAGGAAATTGGGAATGAAGAGATTATGATTCGTGGACTAAGAATCGACCAAGGTTCAAGAAAGGTATTTGTTAACAACATTGAAGTTGTCCTTACGGCAAAGGAGTTTGATATTTTAACATTTTTGGCTCTCCATCCAAATCATGTTTTTAGTAAAGAGCAATTATTTGAAAAAATATGGGGAATTGATTCATTGGGGGATATTTCCACCGTTACTGTTCATATCCGTAAAATTCGTGAGAAAATCGAAACTGATTCTTCAGATCCTCAATATATTGAAACTGTTTGGGGAGCAGGCTACAGGTTTAAAGAGTAGGGATAGCTAATGTTTCAAGACGATAGAAAACATGAATATGAATATGTGGGGGAGTTCATATGAGGATTAATAAAATTTTAATTAGAGATATCGATGTCCCTATAAAAAATGGAACAGTTCGAAGGTTAGATTTTGGAAACAAGATGTCCATTGAGGTTGAACTGGAAGTCCATCCAACAGTGGTTAACTTTATAAATACATTTGGATTTTTTAAAGAGCGAGTCCGGATCATAACTGAAAATGAATCTGAAATAACAGGGAAGTTTACTATACTCACGGGAACCTCTGGTATCTTGTTAACAACTGATAGTGAAGTTGAGGGTTTAGATGAATTCAACCTTATTTCATCTTCTTCCAGTGATTTTGTTCCTAATTCGGATAGAGAGTGCTCTCTTAATAATGAGTTGAAGTCAAAACAAATATCCATTCTTATTACTTTTTTAACAAGTTTACATGAGAATGAGATAAATGATGAGGAAAACCGTGAGTTTATACTAGAGCTAACAGAAAAATTAAAAAAAGGGCAACTTCTCAACCACTTCGATCTTTATATCATGGAAGAAGTTCTCTATTTCTTGGAAGAAACGATAAACAACTCAAAGCGCCCTACAACACCTGTTTTTGCAAAATAAACTAGATGTGGTTCAAAGAAAAGAGGATCGAATATGGGAAAAAATTATTTTAATAAAAGGAGATTAATAAAGTAGAATCTTAGGGAAGGCTGGCACAAATCAATGGAACGTTTTAAATATAAAAAATCTACTTTATTTTTTATCATTTCTATGCTGTTTTTACTAGCTATGGCAGCATTTAATGTTTTTTATCGATTGGGAAACTTTCCAATTTATAGTTGGGATGAAGCAAGGCATGGTGTTAGTGCATTCGAGATGATGAAAAGTGGAAATTTTATTGTTAATAAATACAGGGGGAATTTTGATTATTGGAATCTAAAGCCTCCGCTTAGTTTTTGGACAATCATCTTGGGTTACAAAATTGCAGGTTTTAATGAGCTTGGTTTGAGGATTTGCTCAGCTATTTTTTCAATGGGAACAATAATAATAGTGGCTGTTTTTTTATACAAAAAACAGGGGAAATTAGCTTCAATTATTTCAACATTAGTCCTAGCTACATGTACGCAATATATAATCAATCACTCCTCAAGAACGGGTGATGCAGATTCTCTATTTGTCTTACTCTTTACAATCGCAATACTTTCTCTATTACTAGCAGAAAAAAATCTTAAATGGCTATATGCTTCCGGACTTGCGTTTTCTCTTGCTTTTTTAACGAAAAGTTGGCATGCAGGAAACATTGTCGTCATTATGGGGCTTTTTCTTTTTTTTACCAAAAGGTACAAAACTCTTACTTTCAAAAATTGGATAGCTCTGTGTATGTCCATGATTGCACCTATTGTTATCTGGGGGACAGTCCGATATCAATATGATGGTACTCTTTTTTTTAAGAACATGATATATTATGATTTGCTTCACAGATCAACTTCGAGTATTGAGAATCATACTGGAGGAATATTTTATTACTTTAATATTTTGTCTCGATTTTCACTCTTATGGGGAATTGCTTTCATTATTCTGTTGCTTCTAAATAAAGGTATATCTTTTAAGAGAATCAAGGCGGAAAAAAAAGACTTTTGGCTTGGTATTACTTTATGGTTTCTCGTTCCATTCATTTTGTTTACCATAGCGAAAACAAAGGTCAGATGGTATATTCTCCCGATTTATCCTGCACTCTCTATCATCATTGGTACAGTTGCAAGTCAGTTGCTTCAAAAGAGAAAGTTGTTTATAAAGGTGATTCTTTCTGTTTCCATTTTGTCTGTTGCTGCTTATTACGAAACGCAAATTGATAATTATATTAAGTCCCCACCTGTTAATCAAAAACAGAGTTTGATTGAAAAAATAAAGAATGACGCTCAAACGAAGGGTGACCCTCTTTATATATACCAGCCTATCGGTAAAATATCTTGGCTGCAAAGCGAGGTTTTGACAGCAGAGCTGGCAGATAATTTAAAAGTTGAAAATGGAAGTTTTAAAGAATTTCTAAGGAAAGAAAAAGCACTTCTTTTAATACCGAAAGAGGGGAATTATGTCTCTTTAATAAAATCTTATCGATTGAAGGTTATCGCCTCTAATCAATGGGGGTACATGGTTTATAAATATAGCTAAGGAGTATTCTCCAAAGTCAAATTGACGAAGGAAAAAATGAAATTTAATTTTCAACCTAGAGGAGTTATTTAGATATGCATAAAAGTATATACCCGGGAAACACAAAACAATTACTCACAAAAGTCCCCGAAATTACAATTTATTTCTGGATAATAAAGCTATTATCAACAGCAATGGGGGAAGCCACATCAGACTATCTCGTCTTTCATATTAATCAATATCTTGCTGTTATCTTAGGCACGTTAGGATTTATTGCAGCATTAATCATGCAATTTAAAGTTAAAAATTATATACCGTGGGTTTATTGGTTTACGATCTGTATGGTAAGTATTTTTGGAACAATGGCCGCGGATGTTGCACATATTGTGCTCCTTATTCCATATTGGTTATCAGCAGTCGTTTTTTTCCTTGCTTTAATCATTATTTTTCTGTTGTGGTTCAAAAAAGAAAACACCTTGTCCATTCACAGCATTTATACAAGACGTCGTGAACTGTTTTATTGGGCAGCTGTACTCGCAACATTCGCGATGGGTACAGCTGCAGGAGATTTGACAGCTGAAACATTTCATATGGGCTTTCTAGCCTCGGGGATCATGTTCGCAATTTTGTTTGCGATTCCTGGATTATGTTTTTGGTTGTTAGGCGCAAATGAAATTGCAATGTTTTGGGCTGCCTATATTTTTACCCGCCCATTAGGTGCATCGTTTGCAGATTGGATTGGGAAGGACCCAGGTGCTAGT
>JAUZQA010000097.1 GCA_030705665.1 Bacillota bacterium | reverse complement strand
TAACTTTGATTTTGACGTCTTTACCTATAAATACACCACCTGTTTCAAGTACTGCGTTATAAGTGATACCGAATTCTTCACGGTTAATTTTAGCTGTTGCTTCAAATCCGTAAACTTCTACGCCCCATGGATTTGTACCTTTACCACCAAATTCAACATCAAATTCTACTGGTTTTGTTACGCCTTTAATTGTTAAGTCACCAGTTACTTTGTAGTCATCACCATCTTTTTTAATATTGTAGATTTGAAATCAATTGATGGGTAACTTTCTACATCAAAGAAATCAGCCGATTTTAAGAAGCTTTTTCAAAACAAAAGCATGTTTTAGATATTTTAGACATCATCAGAGTACACTACATTTCGCAACAAGATGAAGGAAATTGACGCAGTTTTATTTGTAACTCCTGAATATAACCGTGTTCTATCCCAGCTGTATTAAAGAATGCATTGGATGTAGGTTCTCGTCCTTATGGAGCAAGTGTATGGAATGGCAAGCCAGCAGCAATTATCAGCCAATCCCCTGGTAATTTAGGTGGTTTTGGTGTTAACCACCACTTACGTCAACCGCTTGTATTTTTGAATATGCCAATACTTCAACAACCAGAAGCATACATTGGAAATGTGGCCAATTTATTGGATGAAAACGGCAAAATTAAAGAGGAAGGAACGGTTAAATTTTTACAATCCTTTGTTGATGCGTTTGTTGATATGATTAAGAAATATCAAGCATAAAATTTTGTTCCTTTTGAAAAAGGCATCGGTGTTCACCTCATTCCGATGCCTTTCAGTTTGATATCAGGAGCTTTAACAATAAGTCTTAATGCAGTTTAGTAAAAAATGAATAAGGTTATTGACAAATAAATTTGTAAGTATTATTATTATCTCAAATTCAAGATATTTTAATTCGAGATTCTTTGGGGAGGTGAACTAAATGGAGAGGAAATGCAATAATCTACCCTTTCTGGTATTAATGCAAACCTCTAAAGCCATTCATGAGAGAATAAAAGAAGAAATGGCAAAAAACAAGTTAAGTATTACGGAATTTTCTGTTTTAGAGGTACTTTACCAAAAAGGTAAACAAACGATTCAGCAGATTGGAAATTGTATATTAATCTCCAGTGGTTCGATGACCTATGTTATAGATAAGCTAGAACAAAGAGGTTTATTAAGCCGTAATGCCTGTCCAGATGACCGTCGAGTGATACACGTAACACTAACTGGTGACGGAAATCGATTGTTGAACGAAATCATGCCGAAATATCATGAGTTCATTCATCACATGTTTGGCTCACTAGATTTTGTTGAGGGCGAGACATTGGTGCAGCTTTTGAAAAAAGTAAGGAATAAAGTTTAAACTAGCATTTTTATAAAAATTAATATCTCGAATTCGAGAAAAATATTCAGGAGGAATTTTAGATGATAAATATTGGTTTATTAATAATTCGTTTGGTAATTGGAGTATTATTTATCGGCCACGGTGCTCAAAAATTGTTTGGTTGGTTCGGCGGCTACGGATTAAAAGGAACGGGTGGATGGTTTGAATCCATTGGCATGAAACCAGGAGTAACAATGGCCCTTTTGGCAGGATTAGCTGAATTTATTGGTGGACTTTTGTTCGCTTTAGGACTGTTAACTCCACTTGCAGGAATTTTGATTGCTGGAACTATGTTAATGGCAATTATTAAAGTGCATGCTCCTAATGGATTATGGGCAACAGCAAATGGTTACGAATATAACCTGACCTTGCTTGCAGTTGCTATTGGGATTGCGTTAATTGGCCCTGGTCAATATGCGTTAGATGCTCTTTTATTCTAAAATACCTCGAATTAAGAATTCTTAAATTAAGAGTAATTTCATTCGATTGTAATTAATGCGTAAGAACAAAATAAGGTATCAAGTTTATTTAAATTAAAAGGAGCGTTGAAAAATGAGTAAGCAAACAATGGGTATTCACCATATCACAGCAATTGTCGGCCATCCACAAGAGAATGTAGATTTCTACGCTGGAGTTTTGGGATTACGTTTGGTTAAGCAAACAGTCAATTTTGATGATCCAGGTACTTATCACCTTTATTTCGGTAATGAAGGCGGAAAGCCAGGGACAATTATTACATTCTTTCCTTGGCCAGGAGCCGGGCAAGGAACCATTGGAGATGGTCAAGTCGGGGTTACTTCTTATGTAGTCCCGAAAGGTGCCATGGGGTTTTGGCAAAAAAGACTAGAAAGATTCAATGTTCCTTATACAATCATGGAACGCTTTGGTGAGCAATATTTGAAATTTGATGATCCACACGGGCTACACTTGGAAATTGTTGAAAGAGAAGAAGGAGAAGTCAATACTTGGACATTCGGTGGTGTAACACCAGATGTTGCTATTAAAGGTTTTGGCGGAGCCACTCTATTATCGACCCAACCACACAATACGGCAGATTTGTTAGAAAAAGTTATGGGACTTGAATTCATTGGAGAAGATGAGGGCTTCATCCGTTTCCGTTCTTCAGCCGACATTGGAAACGTAATCGACCTAAAATTAATTCCAATTGGTCGAGGACAAATGGGTGTTGGTACAGTACACCACATTGCATGGCGTGCTAAAGATAATCAGGACCAATTAGATTGGAAAAAGTTTGTTCGAGCAAATGGATATGGCGTTACACCAGTACAAGATCGAAACTACTTTAATGCTATTTACTTCAGAGAACATGGAGAAATACTGTTTGAAATTGCTACTGATCCTCCAGGATTTGCTCATGATGAATCCGTAGCGACAATGGGTGAAAAACTGATGTTGCCATCACAGTATGAACCTCGTAGGGCAAAAATTGAAGCAGTATTATTACCGTTTGAAGTAAGAGAACTAGACTGATTTTATGAAAGTGGGCGATTTCATTGCTTTCTATTGATCCAGCCTCAATATCTGAAAGAGATAACTATAAATTTCTCATAGGTAGCATCATCCCAAGACCGATTGCTTTTGTTACAACTAAATCTAAAGAAGGTGTGATAAACGGCGCACCCTTTAGTTACTTTAATATCGTGTCATCCAATCCCCCGATGATTTCATTATCCATTCAACGGGCATCGGGGAAACGAAAGGATACTGCAAGAAACATCATCGAGTCAAAGGAATTTGTTGTTCATATCGTGGATGAACAAAATGTTAAAAAAATCAATAAAACAGCTGCAAGCCTTCCCCCTAATCAAAGTGAGATTGACTTGGCAAGCTTAACTACAGTGGAAAGTGTAAAAATTGCCGTTCCTGGAGTTAAGGAGGCGAAAATCAGAATGGAATGTTTATTAGAGCATTCTCTAGAGTTAGGCGGCGTGGATACTCCAGGGTGCGATCTGATTATAGGAAAAATCGTTCAATTCCATATAGAAAGCGATATTTATGAAAATGGAAGAATTGATCCAAAGGGTTTAGCTGCTGTAAGCAGATTAGCTGGTAATTATTATGCGAAAATTGGTGAGATTTTCGAGATTGAAAGGCCCAAGTAGCCATTGAAGAACTGGAGGCAGAAACATGCAAAAAACAGCAGGTATTCATCATATCTCAGCAATGGTAAATGATGCACAAAGAAATATTAACTTTTATGCAGGTGTACTTGGTTTAAGGCTTGTTAAAAAAACGATAAATTTTGACCGCCCAGAAGTGTATCACCTTTATTTTGGGAATGAAACAGGTCAACCAGGAACTGTTATCACTTTTTTTCCATGGGCTAAACAGCTAAAAGGTCGAATTGGAACAGGTCAGGTTGGTGTAACCAGTTATGTTATACCGAAGGGTTCGGTTTCATTTTGGGAGAATCGACTACGAAAATTTGGTGTGGAGTTTACTTCATCCACTCGCTTTGGTGAAAAATATATTAAATTTAACGACCCTGACGGACTTCAACTCGAACTGACGGAGCGAGATGATGGACCAATGAATACTTGGAACTTTGGTGGAGTTGAATCCGAAAATGCGATTAAAGGATTTGGCGGTGCTGTTCTGTTTTCGGCCCAGCCACATAGGACAACGGATGTTCTAGAAAATATTTTAGGGTTAGAATGCATTGGTCAAGATAATGAATTTTTAAGATTTAAATCTGAAGGAAACATTGGAAACACCATTGATATTCACTTAAATCCTTCAGTTCGAGGGCTAATGGGGGCAGGAACAGTTCACCATTTAGCATGGAGGGCAAAGGATGAAGAGGAACACAAAAGGTGGAGAACACTTCTTGTTGAAAAAGGCTATTACCCGACTGAGATTCTTGACCGAAACTATTTCAAAGCCCTTTATTTTCATGAACAAGGGGGCATTCTCTTCGAAATAGCAACCGACCCACCAGGTTTTGCAGTAGATGAACCTGCCAATGAACTCGGAACTAAACTCATGCTGCCATCTTGGTTAGAGTCAAAAAGAGAAGAATTAGAAGAAACCTTGCCACCTGTTGAAGTTCAGGCTTTGGAGGAAGATAAATAATGAAACATATATACAATAAGGGTCAAGATCCAAAAAAACCAACATTTTTATTACTTCATGGTACTGGCGGCAATGAATTAGACCTATTACCTCTTGCAGGAAGAATGGATGATGAGGCCTCTGTCCTAAGCGTTCGAGGAAATGTATTAGAAAATGGAATGCCTCGATTCTTCCGAAGATTGGCTGAGGGAGTATTTGATATAGAAGACCTTATTTTCCGAACAAAAGAATTAAATAAGTTTCTTGACGAATCATCAGAAAAGTATGGTTTTGAACGAAATAATATTATTGCCATTGGCTACTCAAATGGGGCCAATATAGCTGCAAGTTTATTGTTCCACTATCAAAATGCTATAAAGGGTGCTATTCTTCATCATCCAATGGTGCCAAGAAAAGGAATTGAGCTTCCTGATTTATCAGGTAAGAATGTGTTTATTGCTGCGGGCACTAATGATCCAATATGCTCACCAATGGAAACTACTGAATTAGAATCGTTATTAAAAAAAGCAAATGCGAATGTTGAAATTCATTGGGAGAATAGAGGTCATCAATTAACCATGGAAGAAGTTGAAGCCGCTATAAAGTGGTATAAAGAACTTTATAAGTAACACGCGGGTAATTTTAAATGCTATTTATTCGTCATTCCATCGGGAGTCGCCTACTTTGCCAAACTGAACTTTATACGATTGAAAATAAAGGTGGACGTTGGGAGATTAGTCTTCCAGTTAATGAAAAAACGTCTTCAAAGATTTTGAATTTTAAGCATGAGTTAAATGTATTTCAGGTAAATGAAACGGAAAAGACATGGTATTACTCCTCTGATGCACAAGTAAATTATTTACCTAGTGAAAAACAATTGGTGATACTGGCTGACCATAAAACGGTATATCCAACAAAATAGGTTAACAATTATTTTTGAAAGGAGAAAATAAAAATGTTTGAGGTAATCGTTACAGTTAATTATAAAGGTGAAAATTATCAAACCAATGTCCTTGCTAATAAAGGAATGACTTGTGAAAAAATTATGCACTTAGCCGAAAAGCAAGTAATTAAACAATGGAGTAAATAGAGTACATTGTCATCAAATGGGATATTGAAAATGAACTTAGGAGAGAAATTTTATGCTAAAAAAAATCGAAAGTAGCAAAATGGGTTCAAGTGATATTGGATGGTTAAAGAGTAAATTTCATTTTTCATTCGCTGAGTACTATAATCCTGACAATATCCAATTCGGTGTATTACGAGTAATCAACGATGATTTGGTTGAAGCGAAAAAGGGATTTGGTGTACATCCTCATAGGGATATGGAGATTATATCGTATGTTGTCAATGGGGAATTAACACATGGTGATAGCATGGGAAATAATAACACTGTAACTCGTGGCCAAGTTCAATACATGAGTGCAGGTACAGGAGTGCTTCATAGTGAGTATAACTTAGGGGAAGATACACTAAGGTTTTTACAAATTTGGATTTTCCCTGTAAAGACTGGACTTGAGCCAAACTACGGTGATTATAGATTCAATTGGGAAGACAGAAAGAATAACTGGCTGCATATGGTATCAGGTTTAAACGGAAATGCTCCTATCAAAATTAATCAAGATGCCAACATTTATTCTTTGGAATTGGAAGAAGGAAAAGAGATTACCTTCCCTGTAAAAGAAGGTAGGCAGGCTTATTTAGTTCAAATAGAAGGTACTTCCGTAATTAATGATATTGAGTTGTCCGATAGAGACGGAATGGAGATTGTTGAAGAAGATATTCAAATTAAAGCTGTAGAAACGTCACATATCTTAATTATAGAAATGAAAAAAGAATAGTGAATAAATAAATTAGGAAGATAGAAATAATAGGTGGTGTAATAAATGAGTTTCTTATCCAAACTATTTGGAAGTTCATCTGATAAGGAGACAGAGAAAATGACAAATGTAAAATTAGCAGTGATCTATTACAGCATGGGCGGAACAAATTATCAATTATCACAATGGGCTGCTGAAGGAGCGAAAGAAGCAGGTGCTGAAGTAAAGATTCTAAAAGTGCCTGAACTTGCACCACAATCTGCAATCGAGGGAAATCCAATTTGGAAAGCACATGTTGAAGCAACAAAGGATGTGCCAGAGGTAAAATTAGAAGACCTTGAATGGGCCGATGCCATTATCTTCAGTGTACCTACTCGATTTGGTAACATGCCTGCACAAATGAAACAATTCCTAGATACAACAGGAGGACTTTGGTTTAATGGGAAGCTAGTAAATAAGGTCGTTAGTGCAATGACCTCAGCTCAAAACCCACATGGTGGTCAAGAACAAACAATTTTATCACTTTATACAACTATGTATCATTGGGGTGCAATAGTGGCTGCTCCTGGTTATACGGATCCAGTTTTATTTGGAGCAGGTGGTAATCCATATGGAACAAGCGTTACTGTTGGTCAAGATGGAAAAATGATTGAAGATGTTCAGGCGGCTGTAAAACATCAAGCAAAGCGTACAGTAACAGTTGCAGAGTGGGTTAAAAAGGCGAATCAATAAAAAGCAATTAACTAATCGGAATTTCCGATTAGTTTTTTTTGTTGGTAAGAAACAAAATTATAAAAGATATATGGTGAATTGAAAATAAGTGCAGGGGCAAATTAATGATTATGAAATTCATAAAAAAGTGTGATTTTTTATTTTTAAAAATGTTCATGTTTTTTTAAACTACATTTTAAAAGCTATATAAAATCCATTTAGGTGATGTAAATGCCCTTCAAGTTTTTACAAAGATTTAAAAATAATCAGAAGTCAGAGAAGGAGACAAGATCAATAAAAACAATTTTTCAACAAGCGGGTAAATCTAGTGACTTCCATCAATTCTCACCACTAAAAGAAAAGGATATTATTATTAGCTACTATAAAAGCATGGTGGATATAAAAATAATAAATAACCATCTTCTCCCAGCAATTCAAGACCATATTGAAAAAATTAAAGAAATTAATGATATTAAAATGTTTATTCCTTTTGAGGATGCCGTAGTTACAACTGATCCCTTAGACGTTGAAGAAAAGCTAATTAAAGGATATGTAATTGTTCAATTAAAGGATTCCAACCAACATTTTTTGACTATAAATATTGAAAATGCAAACCTTGGTTATCGAGAGAATAATAATTCAGAAAATGAATTTAGTGTTATTGGCCCAAAAGTTGGATTTGTAGAAAACATTGGGATTAATCTTCATCTATTAAGAAAGCAAATAGCCGTACCAGAGTTAGTCTTTGAGGAAATAAAAATTGGTTCAATGTCGAAAACGGAAGTAGTTATTGCTTATTTAGATGGAATAACCAATCCCCAATATATACAAACAGTTCGACAACGATTGAAAAATATTGATTTTGATGTTATTTTTGATAATTCCCAAATAGATCAAATAATTGCAGATAACTCCAATACTCCCTTCCCCATTTTTTTATCTACTGAGCGAGTTGACAGGGTTGTATATGCGATGATTTCTGGTCAAGTTGCCATCATATCGAATGGATCCCCGTACATTATTACAGGGCCAACAACTATATTAGATTTTTTCATTTCCCCCGAAGATTATTATCTTTCATGGGTAATCGGATCGTTTTTTCGGATTGTTCGTATTTTTAGTGTTATTTTTTCGTTGTTCGCTACCCCTTTATATGTAGCAATTTTAACCTTTCATTATGAAGTTGTGCCTGATGATTTATTGCAACCCCTTATTAGCTCAAGAGCCCATGTTCCATTTCCGCCAGTGTGGGAGGCTATTTTTTTAGAAATTACAATTGAATTATTAAGAGAAGCGGGAGCACGATTACCGACCAAAATTGGACAAACCCTAGGTATTGTGGGTGGTATTGTTATTGGGCAGGCATCTGTCCAAGCTGCTCTGACAAGTAATGTTTTACTTATTATTGTTGCATTATCTGCACTTGCTTCTTTCACCACTCCTATCTTTAAAATGTCAAATGCAATTCGTCTCATAAGGTTTCCACTAATTTTACTTGCAGCTTTTTTGGGTGGCTTTGGAATTACAATTGGGTTGGTTCTCCTTTTAGGTCATTTATTAAAGCTTAAATCTTTTGGGAATCCGTATATGGTTCCTCTATTTCCTTTTAGAATAAAGGACTTTCGTGACAGTTTTATTCGTTCATCTTATCAGTTTACAACTTCTCGAAGTAGATTTTTAAGCCCTCTTTCACTTAAAAGATATGCACCAAGTCAAGATAAGGATGATATTAATAATGAATAGTCAAAAGCGAAAAAATATTTGGTATTTTTGTGCTCTTTTGCCTCTCTTATTGTTTACTCCTGGTTGCTCATATCCACGGCAAAAAATTATAGATGAGATACAACTTCAAACAGTATTAGGTCTTGACAAAGTTAATAATGAGTATGTTGGGACTGCTGTATTTACTGATTATTCGGGAGAAGAAAAAAAAGGTGGAAGCTCTATTTTACAGGGAAAAGAAAAGAAAACTCGTATGATAAGACAATCCATAAATGCACAATCTTCAAAACCGATAGAAATTGGAAAGCTGAACCTTTTAATCTTTGGGAAGGAACTAGCGAGAAATGGATTGGCTTATTTTGTTAAGACCATTTGTAGGGATCCTTTGATAGGAAGTAACCTGTTTATCGCTGTTTCAGATGAGCCAGCAGGAGAATTATTAATGAAAAATAAAGATAAAAACAGCGATTATCTTTATAAATTAATTGAACAAAATTATAGAAATCAGAATGTACCAGTACCAACTTTGCAACATTTTTTATTTGATTACTATGGAGAGGGAAGAGATCCATCCATACCTTTTTTAAAGGTAAATCAGAAGGGGAACATTACGGTAAATGGGCTGGCAGTGTTTAAAAAAGACAGATTGGGTCTTATCTTGAATCAAAAAGAAGCCTTTTTATATAAAATATTAAGAGGAAGAGTTATTAGAGGGGAAACAGCATTTAAACTACATAAGGGGAAGTCGGAGGATTTGGCGTTATTAACCATTTTATATGGAAAAAATAAAAAATCAATTATTAATAAAGATACGAATTCAAAGGTGATATGTAACTTAACGCTTAGCGGCATGGTAAAGGATTATCCAGACTGGCTAGATTTAAGGAAAAAACAAAATAACATTTTATTAAAAAAGCAATTGGAAAAACAAATGAAAAAGGATTTTGAAAAGCTATTCGTAAAATTTCAAAAACATCAAGTCGACCCTTTAGGTATAGGTGATTTAGTAAGAGCACATTCAAAAAAATGGGACGAAAAGGAGTTTTATAAAAAGGTGTACCCAAGTATTGCATTGGATATGAATTTAAAAATAGATCTATTTCAAGCAGGGATTGGCGAGTAGGAAGATAGGTGGTTGACAATGAGTAAACAATTAAATGAAGGTTTGACTGTTTCTTCCTTTTTTTTATTTTTCCTTATCCACAGTACCCAGACTGGTGTAGGCTTGTTAAACTTTCAATCCAAAATAATAAAAGGTGCTGAACAGGATGCTTGGATTTCAGTTGTATTGGTTGGCATCAGTTTTCATTTCATTATTTGGCTGATGTATTTCTTATTAAAGAATTCAAATAATGGGGATATTATGTCCTTACATCAACAATTATTTGGGAAATGGCTAGGGAACGTATTAAATATTTTTTTTTATGGATATATGCTTTTAATTGTTTCAACTACAATAAGGTCCTATTTAGCGGTTCTGGTTACTTGGGTTTTTCCTTATAACCCTATTTGGATTTTATCACTTATTATGATTTTTGTGATTTCATATTTAGTTATTGGAGGTTTCAGGGTTATTACAGGTATTTGTTTTT
>JAUZQA010000096.1 GCA_030705665.1 Bacillota bacterium | reverse complement strand
TGGATGTCAAGCGGCTTCCTATTGTTCAAAAAATGATTATTGCAGATAACTTCGAGGATCGGGTTGAGGCTCTTGATCAGTTATTGCCAATGCAGCAAAGCGATTTTGAAGGCATCTTTGAGGCTATGCAGGGTAACCCAGTAACGATTCGTTTATTAGATCCGCCGTTACATGAATTTTTACCAGATAAAGAAGAACTTATAGTGGATGTAACAAAGCTGCAGATAACAAATCCTGGTTCAAAGGAATTGAAGGAAAAAGAACAAATGCTGAAGAAAGTTCGTCAATTGGATGAATTTAACCCAATGCTCGGTCTCCGCGGCTGCCGTCTCGGAATGATCCATCCTGAAATTTACGAAATGCAAGCAAAAGCGATTTTTTATGCAACAGCCGCATTAGCTGAAAAAGGATTTGATGTAAATCCGGAAATCATGATTCCACTTGTCGGTCATGTAAACGAATTAAAGAAAATGCGTCAATTAGTCATTGATTCTGCGCTGCAAGTTAAAGAGGAAACAGGTAAAGATTTCAATTATACGATTGGGACGATGATTGAAATTCCAAGGGCAGCATTAACTGCTGATAAAATCGCTGAAGAAGCCGATTTCTTCTCTTTTGGAACCAATGATTTAACTCAAACAACCTTTGGGTTTAGCCGGGATGACGCAGAAGGTAAGTTTTTACAATCATACACAGAACAAAAAGTTCTACCAGAAAATCCATTTGCTGTTCTTGACCAAGAAGGCGTTGGAAAGCTAGTGGAAATGGGTGTTAAACTTGGAAGAACTACAAATCCAAATTTAAAAACAGGAATTTGTGGTGAACATGGAGGCGAAAAAAGTTCCATCGAATTCTGTTATAAAACTGGGCTCAATTATGTAAGCTGTTCACCTTACCGTGTTCCACTTGCTCGGTTGGCAGCGGCACAAGCAACAATAAGAAATGAAAAAAATGACCGTGTTTATACAACAGCTTAAATATCGGCTGGAGATTAATCTTTGATTAAAACTTTACATTTATCATTTCAAACAGAGGATGATCTTTTAGGGTCATCCTCTGTTTTGTATTTCCAATCCTTTTTCGTTCATACTAAAAAAAATAACCAATAAAGGAGAAGGAAAATGGGAGCAATAGAAAGAAACGGTTATCAGTTTGTTCCGGAGTTTAGTGTTATAAAACAAAATGGAGCCATTCATGTATACCATCATGATCAATTTATTGAAGAACTCCGATTCCAATTCGTTGGAAAATTCCCCGAGATTGACCAAATTGAGGAATTAGTGAATGATTATTGTATGAAACATAATATATAAGGTATTTTTACTTCCAGCAGGAGGAGGAAATGTAATTGAGTAAACTGGCTATGATATATCCTCAAGCTGTCGAACATGCGAAGCGGAAAGTCCTTGAAGATATTTACAGTTACCTTGAAAGTAAAGAGAATTTACCTTCCTTTGACCAATATCTATTAGAACGCATGCATTACTTGGAACAAATTTGGCTGAATGTTTGGCTAAATAAAGTCACGAATGATGTTCCGAGAAACGAAAAAAAGCAAATTCTAAGCGAAAAAGGGTTTGAGGTAGCAGGTGTTGATCGGAAACTGATTAACCGATTATTTCGAAATGAAATGAGGACTTACCAGCCTTTTCATGTACTTGAATGGTTAACTGAAACAATTGGCGAAAATAAACAAGATTGGGAAAATCGGTATTATCATGCCAGAGCAGATTTTCTGAAGCGTGAAGAACAAGCGCGACTCAAGGAAAAGAAGAATAGGTTTAAATCCCTGATTAACGCAGAAGCGGAAGCCATTTTTATAGAGAATAGTGATCAGATTTATTTGTCTGTAAGGTATGCTGTGGCAAAGCAACTATCACTTGATTTTAAAACGAAACGGAAATTTAAGACCGTAGATAGATTTGCCCTAGAAGAAAAGTTAGAAGAAGAAGGAAGCTTTCATCCTTCGAGATACACGACCATTTCTACCTTTTTCGAGGAACTCACTGGAGAGATTAACAAAACTTTCGATTGGGGCCGGAGTTTTTACGTCTATGAAACGTATGATTATGTTTATGAAAGACTGGTAGCAGATTCGTTGAGCGACATTCTAAGTGACCTTGTAAATGATCAGCTTCCTAGAAAACTTAAAGAACAATATTATGAGATTTTTTCTGAAGAATTACCTAGACCATTTATTTGGGAAAGCATCAATGATCTTACTGAAGAATTCGAAGAAGAAGTCATCAGTGAAATTGAAGAAGAGTATGTATCTGATCTATTATCTCTAGCCGGACTCCCATTTGATTTGGTTAAGCATCAGGAACAATATGAAAAAGACCTTAATCAACGTGAAAAAAGAAAAGCAGAAGAACTAGCGGAAATTCAGCGAAAAAAAGAAGAACAGGAACGGATGATGGAGGACATCTTTGGTCAAGAATATAACCCATCATTTGGCAGAAGAACCCATTATGTTCTTCATATTGGTGAAACCAATACTGGAAAAACACACCACGCCTTAGAGCGGATGAAAGAAGCAAACAGCGGCATTTATTTAGCACCATTAAGACTTTTAGCTTTAGAAGTATACGATAAATTAAATTCTGAAGGCACACCATGCTCACTAAAAACTGGAGAAGAAGAAAAAATGACTATCGGTGCCACACACACCTCCTGTACAGTTGAAATGTTCCATGAAAAAGATTTTTATGAGGTCGTTGTCATCGATGAGGCGCAAATGATTACAGATAAGGATCGGGGCTTTTCCTGGTATAAAGCTATTACCAAGTCAAATGCTTCTGAAGTGCATATTATTGGAAGCAGGAATTCAAAATCAATGATGCTTCAGCTTTTAGGTGCGGCAGACATTGAAATACACGAATACACGAGAGATACACCACTTGAAGTGGAAACGAAAGAATTCAAAATAAACCATGTGAAAAGAGGCGACGCTCTTATATGTTTTTCACGAAGAAGAGTTCTTGAAACAGCGTCGAAGCTTCAGCATGATGGGAATTCAGTTAGTATGATCTATGGTAGTATGCCTCCAGAAACGAGAAAAAAACAAATTCAACGCTTTATCGAGGGCGATACTAATGTCATTGTATCAACGGATGCAATTGGAATGGGACTGAACTTGCCGATCCATAGAATCGTTTTTTTAGAAAATGAAAAATTTGATGGAACAAGAAGGCGGCACCTTAGTTCACAAGAGGTCAAGCAAATTGCAGGTCGTGCTGGCAGAAAAGGGATTTACAATGTGGGGAAGGTCGCATTTATAAAAGAGGTAAAATTTATGGAAAGATTGCTTCTTCAAGAGGATGAGCCGGTTCATACGTTTGCAATTGCTCCGACGAATTCAGTATTTGAACGGTTTCAAAGGTACTATCATGATCTTGAAACTTTTTTTGAACTTTGGGAAAAATTTATAAGTCCAAAAGGAACAAAAAAAGCGTCCTTGTCAGATGAACGGATGCTTTATGAGAGAATTTGCGGCACTGAAATTGAAGCACGTTTATCATTGATGGATTTATATGGTTTTTTGCACCTGCCCTTTTCGACAAAAGAGCAAGAACTTATTTCTCAATGGGAAGATACGATGTACTCAATTGTAAACGGAGAAAAGCTACCTGATCCGCATATAAAAAATCGAAACTTAGAAGAATTGGAGCTAAGCTACAAATCGATTGGACTGCATCTTTTATTTCTCTATAGGTTAGGACAGCGAACAGAAGCTTTTTATTGGGAAAGGATTCGTGAAGACATAAGTGAGCAAGTTCATGAACGCCTTAAGTCTGATATTAAAAAGTTTACAAAAAAATGTAGAAACTGCGGAAAAAACTTGCCTTGGGATTCCGAATTTCAAATATGTGATACATGTCATTCAGCAAGATATCGAAATAAATATTATTCATAATGATTAAATATATTTACTTTCCTAGATCAAAACACCTCCGAGATGTGTGAAGGTGTTTTGATATGTTTATTTTAGGTACCTGTCCTATTTGTATCCAGGAAAATAAACCTTTTATTCTTCTCATAAAAAGTTTTTTTCCTAAATTTACGGAGTATGGATGGTTTTTAAATGAGATACCTTCCAATATACAGTTTCTCCACTTGCTACTACTAACTCGGCTATATTATCTTGAATAAGTTTTAGCAAACCGATTTTAAATGGGTGGTCCCCAATATCGAATACAACTAAATTTCCTTCCAGTTTTTTTATTTGTTCCTCCAGTGAACGTTGAAGAGAAATTCCTAACGGCTTTACCGGAAGTGCTTTTTGATCAAGGGTGTAGGGAGTAAGTTCGGTCTGATAAGGGGTTAGCCATTTTAAATGATTCAATGAAATGAGCATTGTTTTATAGATCGGGGAATAGAAAGAAAAATAATCATTCAACACATTCGTAACATAACCATGAAGTGATTTGTTCCCAGTTACAAAAATTTCTACAAATCTTCCTTTTGCATTTAATAATGTTTTTCGATAGGAGATTGCTGTTTGTTCATCATTGATTGGAGAAGCTGGAACATCACTACTTGACTCTAATTCGATTAAATCATTTACTCTTAGATTGTGGACATGTATAAGAGGAATATAGAAATAATCCTTGCCATTAAATAATACTAAAATATCCTGGCCTAAATCTTTTAAGATCCCCTGAAAGATTACTTTCCCTGAAACCTCGAGTTCTATTTTTTGTCCAATAAGATTTTGCAGCTTTTTCAATTCCCTGTCTCCTTACTTTTAGGGTGCACACATCTTCTAAGGTGCACCCGTTTCATTTAACATTAAGAAAGGGTATATTATCCTTTAGGCATCCATACATAGTCCTTGGTGTTAACAACTGTTTCATACCGATTCCTTCGGTGTCTGGAGCTGCTGGACCGTCTTCTCCTGGAACTACTGGAACTACTGGAGCTTTGTCTCCTGGAGCTGCTTGAACTGGAACTGCTAGAACTTCGTCTGCTGGAGCTGGAACTGCTAGAACTTCGTCTGCTGGAGCTGGAACTGCTGGAACTTCGTCTCCTGGAACTGCTTGATTGTCTGGAACTGCTTGAGCTAAAGCAATCTCCACTTTCTTGGCAATCGGAGTTGCTCTTCGTTGAATATTCTTCTTCGCCAGAATTCTCTTCTGAATTATCATTATTATTTTTCATTACACCCTTTGGACCACAGCTTATACTTTTAATATGGTATGGATTAATTCTCAAGACCTCATCACTATTAATTAAAGTATAATGCCCGCCTGCACTTTGAACGAGAATACCTTCTAAAGCTTCAGGACCTCCACGGTTAATCGAAACCCATTTGTGGCTCATTTCTGCGAAAATGTCATGAAAACTGTTCGTAACGATATATTGAGGGATACTAACTTCTTGTTCTTCTTGCTCTCCATTTTCGTTATCATTTTGGCTGTATTCACTAATACTCTTCATATGCTGAATGTTATAATAGACAACCCCATCATCCTCTGTTAGCAGGGAAACATAATTATCTGAAACATCTAATAACATTCCATTTTTGGATTCTGGACCACCTTGGTTGATTTGAACATATGTTCCTTTAAGGTTCCATACAAGTTCACTGAAATCTGCCCCTGTTTTAAAAGGGATTTCTTCCTCTTCCTGTTCGTTTTGGTAACGCGGATATGAATTGGATTTTGTATTTTCACTAATGCTTTGGAGGTGTTGAGTCCTGTAGTACACTACTGTATTTTGATTATTATCCTGGCTTTGATTTTCTGATTGATTATTATTTTCGTTATTGTTTCCATTGTTATTATTGTTGTTGTTTTGAGCATAGACAGTAATAAAGTCGGATTGTACATCAAGTAATTTCCCTTTTTTCGACTCTGGTCCACCCCGATAAACCTGTACCTCCTCTCCAATTAATGATTGAAGAAAGGAATGGTACGAATCTAAATTTGGACTCTCCATTGTAGACATTAAATTTTTCCTCCTTGTTATATATCCATAGGGGATATTTATACTCCATATATACGTAACCTAGACATCTAGTGAAATGAAGAAAAAGCCTATTCTTTTGCCTATTTATATAAAGCTAGTTAGCTTCTCAAGGAGGTACTGATTGCGATCTTTTATAAATTGAAAAATAAACTCTGGTTCATTGTCAAATTTATCAATTTTTTGTTTTATATAAGGGTCTTGAAGAACATAGGGTCTTAACAGATTGTGAAGGTTTTCTATCCTAGGTGCCATATAATCTATAGTAAATTGATTTTCTAAAATGGAAGCTAGAATCGAAGCATACATTTTTCTAAAAGTAGGAATATCCAGAAGTCTCGCTGTTAAGGTGTTAAATCCCTCCAACCGAACATAATCGTATTCCATTGTATCTCCATGGATATCTCTTCCCCATGTCGCGTCATAATCCCAAGGAATGACCTCAAATAGATTTGTATTTCCATTTCGATATAAAGCGTAGTTATGGACAAAGCCATCATAATTCTGTGTACAGACAACACCTGCCAGCCATTTAAGATATTTTTCCACATCTAAATGAGTAGAAATTACCTGTTCGTATTCATTGCGGGGAGTTGTATTTAACTCATAAATAAAGTTAACTAAATGAAATGAATCAGTAGCTGTTCCAATTTTTTGTTCATAACCTGAATCAAGCTGCTTCTTCGTATCGTGATCAATAGGACTCATCAAAGAAAAATTCGCATCATCATCAATCGCATAAAAAATTGCGCCCATGGGAAGATTCCGCTTTTTCAAGAAGTTTTCATCAACTGACTCAAGTTGCAAATATACACCTTCGTTTTTACCATTAATTGAAATTTGAACGTGGTGGGAAGCAGGGGAAAGAGTACCGATATCTGCAAAAAAGTCTAAGGAGATTTTATTTCTAATTAATGAGGGGTCTTTATATTCAGCATTTAAGTGTGTTTCATGTGCATTCCCGAGAGTTTTTGGTTTGTAAAATGTCACATGATAGGATTTTTTCTTAAACTTCCGTATATGTGAACCGCGATAGGCAATATCAATTTCATATCTTTTTTTTCCATTTTTAAAGGTGGCTGGCAATGGTTCATCAATCCATATATCAGACTTTAATTCTTTCAAATCCATTGGATGGATGAAAATATCATATTTAGGAATGTGCATCTCATTTCCTCCTTTTCCTCTTCTGTAAATCCTATGTGTAAAAATATTTTCTGGTCCCTAGTCAAACGTATATTTTTTAGGAAGGGTACGTTTGTCTAATCAAAGTCGTCCTCCGATACGTATTTTGTATAAAGATTAGGTTGATGACTCGAGTCCTTAGCCTTTTCGAACAATATAAGGAGGTTCATTTAATGGTTACCTATCAAGTAGATGATATCCAAAGTGCAGTAGATGTGTTGACTGCTAATGGAATGGATGGTTTCCTTTTCCAAGAACCGGTTCGTAATCAAAGATCAAGTCGCAGATCAAGCAGCAGACGTTCTCGCAGCAGAAGAAGTTCACGAAGTGCAAGTACTAGTCGTTCTCGCAGCAGCAGAAGGTCAGAACGTTCCCGCAGCAGCAGTTCAAGCCGTTCCCGTCGTTCTCATACTAGTACATCCAGACGGTCACGTCGTTCTAATACCAGCCGTTCAAGTTCGAGCTCAAGCCGTCGTTCTCGTTTATTAATTATTTTCAGATCTGAAAGAAGTCATCGCAGCCATAGCTCATCACACCATTCAAGTTCAAGTTCAAGAAGCCGCAGAAGTCATTCCTCTCGTCAAAGTTCAAGCCATAGTTCAAGACAAAGATCAATCAGACGCAGAAGCCGTTCAAGCCGCTCAACTCGTTTTTCCAGCCGCAGCCAATCCAGGAGCTCCCGCAGAAGCAGGTCACGTCGTTCCCGCAGTTCAAGCTCTTCAAGACGCAGAACTTCAAGACGCAGAACTTCAGGACGTAGACGCAGATCAAGTTCGAGCAGCAGTTTTCCATTTAGAACAGCGGACACTTTGTGGAACAATGGAAATATGCAGGAATTACGTTTAAGAAGATCATAAATAATGTGCAATTTTTGTCCACCATGTAAAATTTGGTGGATTTTTATTTGTTCGAAAGAGTAAGGGAATTGGTAGATGGAAATATTAGGTTATAAAAACAACTCTTGATCTATTTCATAATAAAATTGAGGGAGGCAGTATGTAATGGTGTTTGGTAAGATAGGTTTTCTTGTTATGTCAATCCTATTTTTGAGACAAGAATTCAATCAAGAAAAAGTCTTTGGTGCGGAGAATTACATAGGATTAAGTGAACAACTTAATCAGTTGCTGCAAAATGAGGAGGGGCTAAGAGGAGCGATTGCCGGGATTAGTATTCGTTCTGGGGCCAGCGGTCAGCAAATCTATGACCACTTTGGTGATATCCGTTTGCGGCCAGCCTCTAATTTAAAACTGCTGACGGCGGCTTCCGCCCTCAAAGTCTTAGGAGAAGGTTATACTTTTTCTACAGAAATAATAACCACCGGGAAAATGAAAAAGGGAATCCTGAAAGGAAACCTATACTTAAAAGGAAAAGGAGATCCAACCCTATTAAAATCAGATTTTGATCAAATGGCAGAAAAACTTAAAAAATTAGGATTAAGAAAGATAACTGGTGATCTTGTTGGTGATGATACTTGGTTCGATCAGATTCGTTATCCCATTGATTTACCTTGGAGTGATGAAACTACCTATTACGGCGCACCAATCTCTGCATTAACTGCTTCACCAACCAAGGATTTTGATGCTGGGTCAGTTGTCATAGAAGTTAGCCCTAATAATCAAATAGGAGCTAAGCCTATTGTGAAAGTAAAGCCTAAAACAACCGCTGTAAAGATTATTAATCATGCAAAAACAGTATCAGAGCCTGTAGAAAAGAAACTACAGATCTTACGCCAGCATGATAGAAAGACCATTGAGATAAGCGGGGCAATATCTGTTGAAGCAAAACTTGAGAAAGAATGGGTATCCGTACTCGATCCAACCAAGTATGCATTAGATCTTTTCCAACAATCTTTAAAAAATCATGGGATTAAACTTGAGGGTAATATTAAAAAAGGGCATGCACCTAAAAATATAAGGCCGATTTTGATGCATCATTCTATTCCCCTATCACAATTGCTGATTCCTTTTATGAAACTAAGTAATAATATCCACGCAGAAATGCTTATTAAGGAAATGGGGAGGATTTCAAAAGGGGAAGGCAGTTGGGAAAAGGGACTAAGTGTATTTCAAACAAATCTTGCGAAGTTAGGCATTAATCCGAAAACGATGGTACTTAGAGATGGGTCAGGTGTTTCCCATGTGGATTTGGTGCCTGCAAATCAAATTTCGCTTCTACTCTATAAAGTTCAAAATGAAAATTGGTTTCAATCCTACTATCAGTCATTACCTATAGCGGGAAAAAAGGAAAAAATGCTTGGAGGGACATTGCGAAAACGCCTAAAAGAGCCAGCAGTTGGCGGTAAAATTAGAGCAAAAACCGGAAGCATTTCAACAGTTAGCTCATTATCTGGTTATATTGATACAAAAAGCGGACAAAGGCTTATTTTTTCAATTCTGTTAAATAATCTATTAGATGAAGATAATGGAAAAAAAATAGAGGATAAGATTGTAACGATTCTTGCAAACCAATAAAACAATATGAACATCTTTTTCGAACAGCATTTGAACTGGACAAAGTGCATAAGTTATAACCACGGCCCATAAGAATTAAGCAAAGGGAAAAATGGGGGGATATCCATGCAATATTTTTATGGTGATCAAATGCCACTTCGAATTTTGGATGAAGCAGAATTTTGGAAACACCAAGAAGAGGAACATACTGTTGTCATACGCGAGCTAGTGCCAAATCTAGAAAAAAATTTTGTTGATGCCCTAAAAGAATGGGAAGCGGCGATTGCCCAAACTCATCAACAAGTAATTCGCTACATCGAATCCGTTGTTCGCTTGGGAACATATGTACCAAATGAATTGTACCATCAAGTTCTTCAATTGGTTTCTTTTTGTTTGCAGCAGAGTCAAGCATTCATTCAATTATGTGAGCAAATTAAAACACAAAGTATCGCTGTAAGCCAAAACAAAACAGCAAAAGTAGTCTTAAATCATATCATCCGTGAGTCGGAATACTTTATAGGAATTGCTCACGCTTTATTATCAAGTACAAACAACAATAATAGAGATCTATAAATTGAGGCAAAATCTTTTGTCTTCTTTTTTTGTAAAAAAATTGTTTTTTTTGTTCTAATTTGTCAACAAAAGTAGACGTTTATTTTATATAATAGATAAGAAGAAATAAAGTTGTGTTATAG
>JAUZQA010000095.1 GCA_030705665.1 Bacillota bacterium | reverse complement strand
GGATGCGGCATCGTTTTAATATCAGCTGCTTTTAGCTTTTCAGGTCCAATTACGCGAACACCGTCATTTTCTTCGACAATCGTTACACCCATTTCCTCCATTTTGGCAATGAGGGAGGATAAGTGTTCTGGCACTGCGCCTTTTACAAGGACATTACCGCCTGTAATCGCAGCAGCTACCATAAATGTACCAGCTTCAATTCGGTCAGGAATAATCGTGTGGTCTGCACCAAACAATTGCTTCACGCCTTCAATCCGAATTGTACCTGTACCGGCGCCTCTTACATTTGCGCCCATTTTATTAAGGAAATTAGCAAGATCGACGATTTCAGGTTCTTTTGCAACATTTTCAATAACGGATGTTCCTTCTGCAAGTGAAGCAGCCATCATGATATTCTCGGTTGCTCCTACACTTGGAAAATCAAGATATATTTTAGCTCCCTTTAAGCGGCCGTCTACTTCCGCTTCAATGAAGCCATTCCCTACCTTCACCTTTGCACCCATGGCTTCAAAACCTTTTAGGTGCTGGTCGATAGGGCGGGATCCAATAGCACATCCTCCGGGAAGCGCAACCCGGGCCCGCCCGTTACGAGCGAGAAGTGATCCCATTACAAGGACGGAAGCACGCATTTTTCGAACGTATTCGAATGGCGCTTCTTCTTTCAACTCTCTGGATGCATTTACGTTTACCGTATTATTTTCAAAAACTACTTCTGCGTTTAAGGTCCGTAATACTTCATTAATTGTGTATACATCGGAGAGAGTTGGCACATCTCTTAATACACTTTTTCCATCACTTGCTAATAATGTTGCAGCGATAACAGGCAGCACGGAATTTTTTGCGCCTTCAACTCTAACCGTACCATATAGCCTTTTTCCGCCGCGGACGATAATCTTTTCCAAGAGTATTCCCCTCCGCGTCCATATTCTCTATATTAATATTCAATCGTTATGATTGGTGTGCCAACTACAACGGTAGTCTTAGCGCCCAATCCTTCTGAGCGAACACCGATTTGCAAATTACGATTTTTGATCGAATCCGCAAAACTTGGTGACTCTGCCGTAACCGACATGAAATTATCCTCTTTTAAGGCTTCTATCTCTTTCGCATTAAAAATTTTCAATAAATGATTCATTGTTTTTGGCAAAGACGTATACATCTTATCACCGAATTCACCCTTAATACAAGAGAAAATTGTTGGCAAACCGTGAAATATGTCGTTTAGCCTATTTTTGTACTGATCCGATGTAAAAAAGGACTCTGACGCTTCATTCCACTTATTCCCGCTGACCCGATAAACAATATACGCATCTGTGTGGGTTGCCATAATTTGAAGTAGTTCCTGGTGGTGTTTAGAAGTTGGAGATTTAGCTGATACTTCCCATTTTTGGCTGGTATTTGACTCGGACCATTCCCAGTTGGGATATCTTTGCTTTAGCTTTTGCGCATATTCCTTTACTTCATCCGCACTCTTAAGGTTTACCCAATGTTCTCTTGCATAGAAAGACCATTCTGTGAGTAAAATATTCTCGTTTTTAAATGCCGTGACTAATTTTTTTAGATCAGTGTCTCGCTCTCCCGCAGAGACTGCCGTCCGATTCCCTATTTGAAAAATAACAAATCCAACCATTAAAAAAAGAACAATATACATTGTTTTATTTTTCATCTCTACACTCCCCTTATCTTCATTGTTACCAAGAAGACGTGGAGCATACTTGGGAATTGTCGTCACTATTTGACAATTGCTATTTTCCTAGCTTATTCTTCCGCTATGTTCAATACCACACAAATTGAATTTTACTTAAAATCCAAATAAATAGGAACATGTACAAGGACCTATATTTGTATGTATTGTAAAATTAACGGCAGCTGTTTTGACCATTGATAGTAATCCAGGAAAAAGTTGCTTACGGATGAGCCGATGATAATTGCTAATAATATGTAAAGCAACCTAGCCTGAAAAATATGGTTTGGCTTTATTAGCTTGTCTAAGCGAACTGCCTGTAATGCCCACCAAGAAATGGCAATAAACACCAAATGCGATAGTAGGCTTAATAAGGCCTGCTGCCCAAAATCATTTACCATCCTGTCACCTCACTTTTTTAAACCATGAATATAGTAACACATTGAACGCAAAAAAGCTGAAAAGATTGTCTATTTTTTGAAAAAAATTTGACATAATATTTATCCCCAATATATTGATATAACAAGGTTTTGGAGGAATTTCACTTGTTAGCGTTTTCATTATATTTGAAGGATGCCCATATTTATTGAACGCACACGTTATATTTTTATATTGACATTTTATTTTAAAAAATATCCTTATATAATTTCATAGATTACAAAATTTTGTCGTTTTTGTTGCAAACTTTTAACAGAGCCATAAAAAAAAAGGCAAGTACCCCATGCGGGTACTTGCCTTCTATTACATTCCAGACTACTTTAAGAAGTCCTGGAATTGATTGAAATGGTTGTGCAGGAAGTCTAATGCTGTGTTTGGCATGATGCCGAGCCAGATGGATCCAATCACCGCGATGATAATGACTAACAGGATTCCAAATGGAATGTTGCCCAATTTTGATTCGTCTCCGTTCTGGCGGAAGAACATTTGCTTCATAATGCCAAAATAGTAGAAGTACGAAACAACGGTTGTTGCAATCATGACGGAAGCTAATACATAATGCGGGCTTTGATCAACGAATGCACCCATGAAAATGTTAATCTTTCCGATAAATCCTGCGGTACCAGGGAAACCAGCCAATGAGAGAATTAAAATTCCCATTGAAACGGCCAAGACTGGTGACCGTTTGTAAAGACCTGCATAGTCCTCAATTTCTTCTGAACCTGTTTTGTCGGCAATTAACTGAATGACAGCAAAGGCACCAAGGTTCATGAATAAGTAAGCAGCTAAGTAAAACCAAATGGTATCAAACATGAAGTAGTTCATTGTCGTTAACGCAACTAAAATGTAACCTGCATGTGAAATACTTGAGTAAGCGAACAGTCTTTTGATGTTCTTTTGCTTTAAAGCGACCAGGTTTCCGATAATCATTGTTGCACCTGCAACTACGGCTAGGTAATTCTGCATGGTGAGCAGAATTGGTGTTGAGCCAGGACCTTGAGTTGCAGCAACGCCAAACACGGATACAAGCACCCGAATGACGATGACGAAACCGGCTGTTTTTGAAACAACACTCAAGAATGCTGTTACAGGTGTTGGTGCTCCTTGGTAAACGTCCGGTGTCCACATATGGAATGGGGCAGCGGAAAGCTTGAAGGCCAAACCAACAAATACCATTAAGAATGATAAACCAAGCATGTAGACATGCTGCGGGTCTGATGTTGCCTGCAATTTTGCAGCAATCTCTAGTAAATTGGTTGAACCTGTTAAACCATAAACATAGCTCATACCAAATAGTGTGATTGCTGTTGCAATTGAGCCGTTGATGACGTATTTCATGGCTGATTCATTGGATAGTTTATTCTTTTTGCGTAATCCAGCCAAAATATAAGAAGAAATCGATAATGTTTCAAGGCCGACGAATAAGGTAATCAAGTCGCCGCTTGAAGCCATCATCATCGCACCAAGCAAGGCTGTTAAGAATAAGTAATAAAATTCACCTGTATATTTTTCAAGTCCCTCTTTCGCTTCGTAGCTGACAGCTAAGAGCAGAACTAACGCTGAGCCGCCAAGTAACAGGAACTTAAAGGCTTTGCCAAATGAATCAAGGCGGAAAGTATCATACAGGATTGATGTTGTTCCACGGTCGACCAGACCTGCAAGCGAAACAAGTGCTGCTAAAACACCGACAATGGCGATCCAGCCTAAAATTTTCCGGTCTTGCTTAGCTGGCATAAACAAATCAACCACAGTCAGTACCGCAGCAACCCCAAGGATGATAAATTCCGGCGCCATTGTGCTCCAGCTAAATGATAGTAATGTATGAAGACTCATCCTTGATCACCCTCCTAACCCAAGCAATGTGGCATGAAGCGGTGAGCTTAGAACACTTGGGCAAACACCGATTAAAACAATCAGAAGCATAAGTACAAGAACTGGCACGTACTCTCTGCCTTTTAAATCTGTTATACCAGTAAATTCACGATTTGCCTGCCCGAAAGTCATCGCGAGCACGGCGCGCAGCATGTAAGCAGCTGTCATGATAATACCGAGTGTACCTACAGCAGCAATGACTGGCATTGCTTGGAACAAGCCTAAGAATGCGGAGAATTCGCTGACGAATCCTGACATCCCTGGCAGACCAAGGTTACCCATGGCAGTTGCCAGCAAGAATCCACCGATGATCGGCATGCCTTTTGCCAAACCGCCGAGGCTGGAGATTTCTGTCGTACCTGTTCTTTCGTAAATGGCTCCCACTAAGAAGAACAATAATGCCGAAATTAAACCGTGTGAGATCATTTGGAAGATGGCACCTTGAATTCCGGCTACATTTAGTGCGGCAAGTCCCATTAGGATAATTCCCATATGGGAAACCGAAGAATAAGCAAGCATCAACTTGAATTCAGTTTGTACGAATGCAAGGAATGCACCATATAATAAGTTAATAACGCCAAGTACAGCCAAAAGAACTGCCACTGATTTAAATTGCTCTGGGAAAATCCCTAAGCCAAAGCGGATTAAACCGTAAGCACCGATTTTCAAGAGAATACCAGAGTGAATCATAACGACTGGAATTGGTGCTTGGGCGTGCATCCGAAGCTGCCAGCTATGCAATGGAACGATCGGTAATTTAATGCCGAATGCAATTAACAGTGCAAAGAACAGGCCGAACTTCGCTGTTTTCGAAATTGGTGCAATCAATTGTACATTTGGATCATTAATGAAATGATACAAGGCATCAATATTGGTTGTACCTGTGCGGGCAAATAAGATCATGATGACGATTAATAGAATTGCAGAGCCTAATCCATTATAGATTAAGAAGCTCCAAGCAGCTTTTTCTTTTTCGTGATAGCCCCATTTTCCTGTTAAGAAGAAGGTTGGGACAAGGGTTGCTTCGAAAAAGATAAAGAACAAAATCAAGTTTTGTGCTGTAAATACACCTAGCATTCCTGTTTCAAGAATAAGGAAGAGCATGAAGTAGCCTTTCCATTCTTTTTTAATATACAAGGAAACGGCAAGTGCAGCTAATGTTGAAACAACGGCTGTCAGCACAACTAACAGTAACGTAAATCCATTAACACCTAATTCATAGTAAACCGAAAACAAATGTGGATCGGTTTTTTCAAAGCCACCAAATTGAATCCAGTGTTTAGAAACGGAAAAAACAGATAAACTTTTTCCGGCAAGCTGATGAAAATACACAGCCAAGGCCAGAACCAATGACGGAAGGGTAAAGATAAAGCCGACAGCTTTCAAGGCTTTTCCCTGCGTTTTTGGCATAAATCCTAAAACTAGAACGCCTAGTAAAGGGGAGAATACCAGGAACGTTAAAACAGACGATAAACTCATTTTAAGTACCCCCCTGTCAGAGCATAGATGACTACCAAGACGGCAAGACCGACAAAGGCCATTGCCCCGTATGTTTGAACCTGTCCACTTTGCAGCTTAGAACCTGCTCTGCCAAGGCCTTGAACAATTGCAACCACTAAAGCCACTAAGCCCTCAACAATAAAGCGGTCAATGAATTGAGCAATATGGCCAATACCTTTTGCCCAGCTCATAAAGGTAAATTGATAAAATTCATCAACATAGTATTTGTTTAATAAAATGGTGTGTAAGGTACTGCCTTGGCCGCTGAGCCAATCGCGGGAAATCGAGCGTTTTCCGTAAATGAGCCATGCAAGGTAGATCCCTAACAAAGAAACAACTGTTGCTGCCAGCATAATCCATGCTGGTTCGCCTTCATGGTGCCCTTCCAAGACTGGATTTCCTTGAGTGAGCCAGTCACCTAAGAATGAACCAAACCAAGGTGTATTGACATAACCAGCAACGATGGCCATTACGCCAAGAACGATCATTGGGAATGTCATCGATGATGGTGACTCATGGGCATGGTCTACATCTTCGCTGCGCCCTTTTCCAGTGAATACCATAAAGAACAAACGGAACATATAGAATGCCGTAAAGAATGCTGCGATTAAAGCAAGCAAGAAAAGAATCGGATGTCCGCCATTCCATGCTGCTGCTAAAATTTCATCTTTACTAAAGAAACCTGATAGAAGCGGAACACCACTGATTGCTAATGTACCAATTAAGAATAATGGGCCAGTCAGGCGCAATTTTTTCCAAAGGCCGCCCATTTTTTCAATATCCTGATTGCCGCCGACAGCATGAATAACGCTACCTGCTGCAAGGAAGAGCAATGCTTTAAACATCGCATGTGTAAACAAGTGGAATACCCCTGCTACATAAGCGCCAGATCCTAATGCCAGCATCATATAACCTAGCTGACTGACAGTTGAGTAAGCGAGCACTCGCTTAATATCTGTTTGGACCAGACCAATGCTGGCTGCGAAAATCGCGGTAAATCCACCGATTACGGCTACAGTCATTAATGCTGTTTGACTTGCAAGGAACAGCGGGAATAATGCTGCAACTAAGTAAACACCAGCAGCAACCATTGTTGCGGCGTGGATTAAAGCGGAAACTGGTGTCGGACCTTCCATTGCATCCGGTAACCATGTGTGCAATGGGAACTGACCTGATTTACCAACCGCACCAATAAAGATTAAGATCGCTGTTAAAGTGATCATTGTTTGTGAAACATGACCGTTCTCTACAGCTTTAAAAATCACACTGTATTCGAAGCTTTTGGTCTGCCAGAATAGTAGAATCATTCCGATAAACAAGCCGACATCCCCGATACGGGTCATGATGAAGGCTTTTTTGGCAGCTGCCTTTGCTTCTTCTTTGTAAAAATAGAAACCGATTAACAAGAAGGAACCTAATCCAACAAGTTCCCAGAATACATAGGTTTGCAATAAGTTTGGCGAAATAACGAGTCCAAGCATTGCAAATTGAAATAATCCAAGGTAAGCAAAGAATACCGGGAATCGCTCATCGTCATGCATATACCCTTTTGAGTAGGTAGTTACTAAGAAACTAACAAGCGAAACGATAAATAGCATTAATGCATTTAATTGATTCACTTCAAAACCCGCTGTTAAATGAAGATCTCCTATGGTGAGCCAGTTAGCCTTGACTAGGTAGGTTGGCGAATGGAACCGGGCAACCAAGACCATAATCGAAAAGACAAGTGATAGGAACGTTGCTAACATCCCAACGTATGCACTCGCTTCCTTTAGCCGCTTACCAAATAGAAGAAGGATCAAAAACGATAATAGCGGGAAAAGCGGAATAAGCCAGGCATTTTCCATCATTATCAATATCCCCTTTTTTTAACGCGCAAACCGTTGATGGCGCGTAGATTGGGCCCGCAAGATGCGGGGCGTTCCTTTTTATATCAGGAAGTTATTAATCAAACGTTTGATTAATGTTTCATCGAATTGATCTCGTCGATATTAACGGTTTTACGGTTTTGGTAAAGCGAAATCAAGATCGCCAGTCCAACCGCTACTTCCACCGCAGCCACAGCCATTGAAAATAACGCAAAAACCTGGCCAGTAATCGATGGAACTACACCATACTTACTGAAGGTAACTAAGTTAATATTTACTGCATTTAGCATCAATTCGGTAGAGATCAACACGATGATCGTGTTTCTTTTCGTCAGGGCACCGAATAAGCCAATGCAGAAAAGGATTAGTGCTAACGCCAAGAAGGCAGATGCGGGAACCGAACTCATTAGTTTTCGCCCTCCTTGTCATCTTTTTTCGATAAGACAATCGCACCGACAAGACCGACTAGCAAGAGAACAGAAGCCAATTCAAATGGAATGGTATATTTTGAATAAAGTGCTTTACCGATTTCCAATGTATTGTTGACATGCAGATTGCTAGGTACTTGGGGAACATCGTAATTGTAAATTCCAAGGTAGACAGCAAAAGCAAAGCCCAGAACACCTAGAAATACAAGAAACTTCCGCAGTTTATGTCCTGTCTCCTCACTTTCAGCATCGTGCCTGGTCAGCATGATTCCAAATAGCATGATAATCGAAATGGCACCGGAGTAAATCATGACTTGAACCCCTGCGACAAATTCAGCTGACAGAAGGATATAAATACCGGCGATGCTGATAAAGGTAAAAGATAGCGCCACAATGATTTGAACTACTTTTGTCAGGTTTAATAACAGGACGCCGCCAATGATTGCGACTAACGCGAGACATATGAAAGCAAAGAATTCACCGGTCACGGTTTATTCACCTTCCTCACATTTTCGTCGTTCTCGTCCAACCATTGAAGGTTTTTGAATAGATCGTCACGGCTGTATTCAGCCAATTCAAAGTTGTTCGTCATGATAATGGCCTCAGTTGGACAAACCTCCGTACACAAGTCACAAAGGATGCAAATTTCAAAATTGATATCATACGTATCGATTACTTTACCTTTTTTCGTTGGGTCCGGATGCTTTTTACCAGTTAGGTTAATACAGTTTGTTGGGCAAATGTTCGCACATTGATTACAAACGATACATTTTTCCGGATAAAATTTCTGGATGCCGCGGAATCGATCTGGCAGCGGCAGCGGTTCATTCGGATATTCGTACGTAACCTTTTCCCGCGTTAAGTTTTTAAGGGTATATTTTAAGCCTTTTGTAAACCCAAGCACGTTTTTCACCCCTTTTTAAAAAATTATATTTTTAAGAGAAAAAGATAGTTTTTACTAATGCTGTAATAAAAATGTTTAACAATGCGATTGGAAGCATTACCTTCCAGGCAAATTCCATTAAATGGTCTGCTTTTAAACGCGGCATCGTTGATTTCAGCCACATGTACAAGAAGACAACGAAACAAAGTTTTAAGGAGAACCAAACTGCTCCTGGAATAAAGCTTAAGAATGCGAATGGAGCGAGCCAGCCGCCTAAGAATAGTACAACAATTAATGCAGACATTGCAAATAGGTACACATATTCTGCAAGCATGAAGAACGCCCAGCGGAAACCGGTATATTCAATATGGTAACCAGCGACGAGTTCGTTTTCTGCCTCTGTTAAGTCAAACGGTGTACGGTTTAATTCTGCGATGGAAGCAATGAAGAAAATGATGAAAGCTACAGGCTGAAGTAAAATAAACCAGCCATGTTTTTGCTGCAGAACGATATCATTTAAATTCAAGGACCCTGTGATTAAGATGATCCCTAGAACAGACATAACAAGCGGAATTTCATAGGAAATCATTTGGGCGGCTCCACGCACGCCACCTAAAAGAGCGTATTTGTTATTGGAAGCCCAGCCTCCTGTTACAATTCCCAGAATCGTAATACCTGAGATTGCCATATAGTAGAGCAAGCCAATTCCGATATTGGCAAATTGGAACTTGTCTGTAAATGGAATGGTTGCCAAAACCATAAAAGATGGAGCGAAGGCAACAACTGGCGCAATGATGAATAACGGTTTATCGGCAACTGCCGGGATAATATCTTCTTTTAATAAAAGTTTTAAAACGTCGGCCATCGTTTGTAAAAGTCCTAAACGGCCTCCCAGCTGGTTTGGACCATAACGAAGCTGCATGAAGCCCATTACTTTCCGTTCAGCAAGGATGGCATAACATACGAAGGCTAACAAAATGAACAAGAAAAGCAATGCTAATAAGAAGAATATGACGAAATTTAATAACCCGGGACTTGATTGCAGTAAATTCTGGATCATTAGCCATCAACCTCCCCTAGGACAATATCAAATGCCCCTAAAATAACAACCAGGTTTGCGATATTTTCTCCTACTAACAGTTTCGGAAGAATTTGCAGGTTATAGAAGGATGGCCTTCTTAGTTTTAGGCGATATGGTTCTTTTTTGCCATCGCTGTAAATGTAAACTCCCTGTTCTCCACGAGTTGATTCGACTCTTGTGAATGCTTCACCTTTAGGTGCTTTGATAATCTTAGGCACTTTGCCAAGAATCTCGCCGCTGGACGGGAACTGTTCAACAGCCTGTTCGACGATTTTCAATGATTCTTCAATTTCCAATAAACGCAGATGGTAACGAGCGAGACAGTCGCCCTCTTCCCTTACTGGAACATCGAACTTAAAGCGATCATAGATTGAATATGGTTCGTCCTTGCGGAGATCCCATTTTACCCCGGTTGAGCGGAGTGAGACGCCACTTAAGCCGTAGGCAATGGCCTCTTCTTTTGTATACTTGCCGACACCTTTAACCCGGCTGACAAATATTTCATTTCCGTCTACAAGGTCATGATAACCTGCGAGCTGTTCACGCATATATGGGATGAATTGTTTTACTTTT
>JAUZQA010000094.1 GCA_030705665.1 Bacillota bacterium | reverse complement strand
TCACTATTGTTTATTGTTGACGTTTTTGTTTGTTTAGTTTTCAAAGAACAACTTCCGCCTTAGAAGCGGCTTTAATAATATATCATCCTCGAACTTTAATGTCAACAACTTTTTTTAAAGCCGTTTTTATTATCGTTCGCAGCGACGTTTATTAATATACCAAGTTAATAACAATATGTCAAACCATTTTTTAATAAATGTTTACCTTTTTAGAAGATCTTCTTACTTCCCCTTTTCCTTATATACTTTAAACATTCTTTTGGCGGAGCTACCCGCTTGTACAATGTAAATAAAACAGTATATCGCTCATTCATCGCCCCTTTAACAATTTGATCAAAGCGATCATCACGTAAATCAAATAACAGTTCATCCATCTCTCGCCTAATTAAGTATTCCATCTCACTTGCTTCTTTTTGGTTAATTAAAAATCCAAGCATCCAATCACTCCCGCATAGTAAGTAATTGTATTATTTTCTAATTTAATAATTTTTATGTTCCTAATCCTTTAATCATATTTCTTCATAATTTTTCATAGTAATGTGACGAGGATGAATTGGACGAGGTGGTTATGGTGAACTTTTATGTATTGAACAGTAAATTACTTAAACAGATCTCTTTAGTAGTCATTGCAGCATTTTTTACGGCTTGGCTTTTGTATATGGAGAATATTGTAAACCTCCCTGCGTTTTCGACGAGTAATGGACCAAAAGCAGTCTATAAGGGGGAAAAAGATATTGCTTTGACATTCGACATTGGCTGGGGTGATGAAAAAGCGGGGCCTATCTTAGATGAATTAGCGAAAGCAAACGTGAAGTCTGCTACATTCTTTTTGGCTGGTTCGTGGGCGGAGAGGCATCCCGACCTTGTAGAAAAAATTAAAAAAAGCGGTTTTGAAATTGGAATACTAGGTTATAACTATCTGGATTATACCGAGCTGGAGGACAGCAAAATCAGAAAGGATATTTTAAATGCACAAGTTGCGTTTGGAAAATTAAATATTAAAGATATCAAGCTTCTCCGAGCCCCGACGGGACATTTCGATGAACGAACATTAAAAATTGCCGAGCGGTACGGATATACGGTTGTCCATTGGAGCATTGATTCTCAAGATTGGACCAATCCTGGAGTAGAAAAAATTGTTCAAAATGTTAAAGGGGCCGATAAAGGGGATATCATCCTTCTTCATGCTTCCGATTCAGCTAAACAAACAGTAAAAGCACTGCCGCAAATTATTGAGGATTTGAGAGGAAAAGGTTTAAAACTTGTAACAGTTTCGGAAATGATTGCTAATGGAAATGCCCAATCAGAAGAAATAAAGTAGAAAAAAAACCGTCCATTATGACTTAAGGGACGGTTTTTTGCTTGTTTTGTTTTTTTGGGGCTTACTGCCGGCAGACTTTTTCCGTTCTTGTTCTGATCTGGCATTCAATTTATGCAGGATTAATATCTGGTATGCATTACAAGCAAGTAAAGCAAACATCATTAAATACAGCCAGCTTCTTTCATTCACCCTTAAAACAGGTACCCACTCAACAATGGTGGCAACAATCATGAAAAATAGTGCAGGTATAAATGCACCTTTGTTTGTCTGCTTCATCTTAAAGAAAGCCACTGCCAAACTGATTACTAAAATTAAAATGGCTAGTCCAATATATGGTAATGGGCTTTCACCGGACTTCGCAAAAGAGGCATACCTTAAATAAACAAAATCACTCAAGACAAATATTGTCAGGATTATTTGAACACCATTCCAAAGCCAAGCGGATTTAAAAATCCCCAGACCAAAGCGATGGACCGTTAAGTATGCAAAAAAGCCCATTTGGCTGATAACACTAAAGAGAAAACCCATAACAATCAGCCAAATTGTTGTGGATAGGATATCAGGAATTTTTAATTCAGTAAAATATGGTTGAAACTCTGACCAACGAACAATGAAACCTACGATAGCCGTTGTTAATCCGCCAATTGCTAAAGTTGTTAAAAATAATTTTACCCAGTTACGGCTAGTCACACTATTCGCCTCCAATACATAAGTTACATTCTTTTTGATTGTATCAAACCAACGTTTGAAAAATCTACAATTTGCATATCTTAAAACGAATAATCTTTCCTACACTTCATCATTCTAAGATTAAGGATTGATATGAGAAAGGAGCTTATTATGAAAACAACAAGAGCATTGCTCCTCCTAGTGATCTTAACAGGCCTAACCAGCTGTTCTTCTAATGATTCAAGTGGAGGAGGACAAATGGATTATGACCAGACCAAAAAAATGGTGGTCGATATTTTAAAAACCGATGATGGGAAAAAAGCGATTCAAGATGTGATGACTGATCCCAAAATGAAAGAAAAACTAGTGATGGACCAAAAAGTGGTCGCGGATACCATTGAGCAAACACTTACTTCTGATAAAGCAACAGAATTTTGGAAAAAGACTTTTAGTGATCCTAAATTCGCTTCCTCCATTTCCAAAAATATGAAAACGGAGAATCAAAATCTTCTCAAGGCTTTGATGAATGATCCTGAATATCGGACCATGATGACCGAGGTTTTTAAGGAACCGGAAATTCAAAAGCAGATGACAGATGCCCTGAAAAGTAAAGACTATCGTGCACATTTACAATCTGTCATTACTGAAACGATGCAAACTCCCTTGTTTCAATCCAAATTAGAGGATATTGTCATTAAAGCAGCAAATGATATGACGAAAAAGTCAAGCAGCGGCGGGAGCAGTGGTGGAAGCGGAGGCAGCAGCGGAAGCTCTGGAGGGGGCTCCCAAAGTTCGTCTGGCGCCTAAAATCCCCGGCAGCAGGTTACTTAAAAAAGAGGAAGCTTCTCTTTTAAGAAGACTTCCTCTTTTTTTATCTCAATTTATTTACTACTTTTTCAGCAATTTCTAAATAAATTTTTCCAAGCTTGTGATCTTCTTGATACACGGAAGGTGCAAATTCTTCTTCGTCCCAATATGGCTGGGCAAGCGGTAAGCGGCCAAGAACCTCTGTACGTAACTCTTCGGCTAATTTATCTCCGCCACCTTTACCAAACACATATTCTTTTTCTCCCGTTACTTTACTTTCAAAGTAAGCCATGTTCTCGATAATGCCCACAACTTCATGCTCTGTTTTTAAAGCCATTGCTCCTGCACGAGCTGCTACAAATGCTGCCGTTGCATGTGGAGTAGTAACAATGACTTCTTTACATGATGGAAGCATCGTATGGACATCTAAAGCGATATCCCCAGTTCCAGGCGGTAAATCTAACAATAAGTAGTCAAGGTCACCCCACTCCACTTCCTGGAAGAAACTATTCAACATTTTGCCGAGCATTGGACCACGCCAAATAATCGGTGCATTATCTTCTACGAAAAAGCCCATGGAAATAACTTTTACCCCAAACCGATCAACTGGAATAATTTTTTCGCCCCTCACAACAGGCCGATCTGTAATTCCCATCATATCTGGAACACTGAATCCATAAATATCAGCATCAACGAGACCAACTTTTTTGCCTAGACGTGCTAATGATACGGCAAGGTTAACGGAAACTGTTGACTTTCCAACTCCGCCTTTTCCGCTGGCAATCGCAATAAAGGTTGTTTTGCTGTTTGGCGATAATAATCCTTTATTCTGATTTTCACTTGCACTGTCACGATATTTCTCTACTACTTCATCTGGAAGCTGTCCAAAACGCATTCCGACTGTCTCAGCACCTGCTTCTTTTAAAAGATTTACAATTTGAGTTTGAAGCTGCAGCTGCTCGGCAGTACCGGTTTTGGCGATATCTACCTTTACGCTGACATGGTTTTTCTCTTCTTTAATTTTAACTTCTTCAATGGCATTAAGCTCCGCCAATGTTTTATGTAAAAATGGTTCAAAAAGTCCTCCGACTAATTCACGTACTTTTTCTTCTGTTAACATTAAAACACCCACCTTTTGAAGTCGTTTCCAAACATAGTATAACACATCCAAAAGTAGATACAGTTATTTGCATCACAGCTTTTCCACTTATTAATAGGGAAAAATCGTGAAATTTATACCAATTCACATAAAAATAGAAGGTGCAGCACCTTCTGAAACGTCAAAACACTTTCATTAATCCCATGTTTGCTTAAGTTCCTTTTCATTTGTAAAGTAACGGGAAATCCCTCTGTATATTGATTCTGCCACCTTGTTCTGATAAGTGTTCGTTTTCAATAGGCTCTTCTCTCTTGGATTTGAGAGGAAACCAATTTCCACCAAAACGCCTGGCTTTTTGGCGTTTTTTAAAATGTAGACTGAATTTAAGGGTTTCGCGTTCCTGTTCGTGTTGCCCAAGTTTTTCCGTAGCTCGTCTTGAATAAACTTGGCTGCCTTTGCATTTTCCATGTACTGTGAGGCATAAAATGTTTGGGCCCCGCTCCATCTCGCTGATGGAATTGCATTTAGGTGGACACTCACATAGAGGTCAATATCATTTTGATTAATCATTTTTAATCTTTCTCTTAAGTCTTCAACCTTCCGCCTGCTATATCCTTTTGTCCCCGGATTTGCTAAATCCTTATCTGAATCCCGCGTCATAATAACAAGCGCACCCTGCTCCTGTAAATAATCTCTAATCTTTAAAGAAACAGGTAATGAAATATCCTTTTCAAGTGTTTTCTTATCGCCTGCTCCTCCATCTGGTCCCCCATGACCCGGATCGATCAAAATAATTTTTCCGGCCAGTGGCAGATTCCAGGACTTCCAAGAATTGTGTTCTTCAAACTCATACTGCAGGATAAAAAATAGTAAAATAAGGCCTGCGGCAAAACCGAGTAATTTTATCCTTTTCTTAACCACAGAATCATTCCTTCCCGCCCTAGTCCAAGTTCAATTTATCTATATGGGACAAGAACTTATTTTAGAACAGGAAGAATGGTTCGACTTAATGCAGGCGTAATTTATGACGTCTTTCTCCTTTTTCAAACCCCTCCAGCCACCAAACATTTATATATTGTTCACACATATAATTAAGTGATTCGCTTAATGTACCTTCCTCACCATTTCCCCAATAAAGTAAAAAGTTATATAAGGTGTCGATTAAATGTTTCTCTTCAAAATAGCAACGTTTTCTAACTTCTTCAATACCTTCTCCATAATAGCTAAATTTACTAAATTTCGCACCTAATAAATAGGCCTCCAATGCAACATCGTAGCATGCTTCCTCTATACCTGTATTCATAACAAAGCTGGAAGCAATTCTTGAGGAACCAAAGTATTGCTTTACACGTTCTTTTAATTTATTAATGGAAAGATCCTTTAAAACGGAACGTTCGTATTTGATTTGTTTTTCACGTTGTTTATCTTTAAAGGTTGTTATTACATTCACTCATTATTCACCTCTTAGAACTATTCTTCATCCTTCACAGATAAGAAATGCAGGGTATAAGACGAATTCCATTTCCAATTTTTCTAAGGTTTTTTATTCCTCGCATCGTTTTTTAGACTGTGTGCATCATACTAACTGAGGAATTAGTGAAAGAAGGTTTTAAACATGTATAAAACTTTAAAAACTGGGATTATTCTTCCACGTGGTGAAAAGCCGGTTGAAGACCATCATGGCGGGTTAAATGCATATAGTTTAGCTGGGTTGGGAATCGGCGGTGTAATCGGTGCAGGTTTCTTCCTAGGCTCCGGATTAGCGGTACGTCAAGCAGGGCCATCTGTTTCACTGGCTTTTTTAATTGGAGGAATTATTATGATGCAGGTCTTGGGCGCAATGACTAGTGTCAATGTTAACCGACTTGAGCATGGTTCCTTTCGGGTTTATGTGGAGGAATTTTTAGGTTCCTATGCGGGCTTTCTAATCGGTTGGGCTGTTTTTATTTCCAGTATCCTCGGAGTCGGTTCTGAAGCGATTGCGATGGGGGTTTTTGCCCATTACTGGCTGCCGCACATCCCGCTTCCTATGTTTGCGATGACCTTTATGGTCATCATTATCCTCTTGAATGCCATGAATATGCAAAACTTTGGGCGAATTGAATCTGGAATGGCCGCAGTAAAGGTCTTGGCACTAATTGCGTTTATTGTACTTGGAGGCTATGCGCTGATCACCCATGGCTTTTACGCGAAATCAAATCCTTTTACCGCTCATGGCTTCTTCCCTAAAGGAGCACCTGGTTTGCTTCAATCGATGCTTGTTGTCATTTTTTCCTTTTCGGGAATTAGTGCGCTTGCCATGGCTTCTACAGAAGTGTCAAAGCCAAAGGTGGAGATTCCCAAAGCAGCCAGAATGATGACTTTCGGTTCGATTGGGCTTTATGTCCTTTCGATGCTGGTATTAGTGGCAATCAGTTCCTGGAATACGGTATCGACAAGTAGGTCCCCATTTGTACATGCCTTTAATGTTATTGGAATGAATTGGGCCGCCTCAGGCTTGAACGTCATTGTTTTACTTGCGGCATTTTCAGTAATGGCTGCAAGTTACTATGCTTCCATTCAATTGATTGTGTCATTGTCTGTCGCCAAAAAAGGACCACGGCTGTTTCTTCAACATTTAAGGCGAGGGTTTTATCGAAACGCTTGGCTTGCAGTAGCGGCAGGAACCTTAATCGTAGTAGGAATGTCATTTTTACTACCTTCCACATTATATAACTATTTAGTTTCTGCTTCCTCGTATTTTACTTTTTTAAACTGGACCCTTAATCTTGTTACTTATTTGCTTTGGCTGAAAAAGCGACGGGACAACGAAACGTTTAAATCAAATCTGATATGGGGCCGCCCCGGAGCCTATGGCACCATTGCTGCAATCTTGGTGCTCTTTATCATGAGCTTACGTGTCCATGATTTTCTGATGGGCTTTTATGCGGCTTTTAGCTTTATTGCTGTTATAAGTTTAGCTTATTTTATTTGGTCCCGAAGACAGCCAAACACCCAGCATAAAAAATTGATTTAGGCGGAATACTATTCAAAAAGGCTCCCAAAATAAGTTTTGAGGGCCTTTTTACAGATTGTTGAGAAACCCATTGACAAGAGTAAGCCCAGGGTTCGGACAAAACTATTCGCTTTCCTCTGTCCGAATGCACCCTGACTTCAGACATACCAATGCTAAATCATACTCATGAAGGACATTTCCTGTATTTCCTAGCCTGGTTTTGTCTTTCATCGCACTCACGAAGGACATTTCCTGTAATTCCCCTGCTTTTTTCTTTCATTATACTCATGAAGGATATTTCCTGTATTTCCTGGCCTGGTTTTGTCTTTCATCATACTCATGAAGGACATTTCCTGTATTTCCTGGCCTGGTTTTGTCTTTCATCGTACTAATGAAGGACATTTCCTATATTTCCTGGCCTGGTTTTGTCTTTCATCGTACTCATGAAGGACATTTCCTGTATTTCCTGGCCTGGTTTTGTCTTTCATCGCACTCATGAAGGACATTTCCTGTAATTCCTGACCTGGTTTTGTCTTTCATCGTACTAATGAAGGACATTTCCGGTTTCCTCTGTTCGAAGATGCCCTGACTTCGGACACGACACTGATAATTTTCGCTTCTTGTGTCCAAAAAATCAGATTTCAAACTATTTTACTATCTCAACTTCCAGCAAAAAGGCTCCCAAAATAAGTTCTGGGAGCCTTTTAAAATTTATTTGAAATGATTTAATGTTTCCCTTTTTCGTTATTCCCTTGTCCTGCTTTGGATTTCGCAACTTCGGATACTACCTGGCCATGATTTTGTTCTGGTGCTTGTTTGGCCACCTGGGATACTTCTTTTCCATGATTGGAAGGAGTGGCTGTTCCGCTAGCAGCCGAAGTAGTGGCTGCAGGTGCTGCTACAGTTGTCTCCTCAGAATTTTTATTTGGCATTTCTGTTGATGGTGTTGTTGTGATATTAGTAACGGTATCTGTTGCTGTCGTATCAGTGGTAGTCGTGTTTGTATCCGTTGATGTAGGCTGATCTGTATTCGTACCTGCTGTCTGTGTTGATTGATTGTCATCTGTCGAAACGGAATTTTTAGCAGCCAACTTTGCTTTAAATTTCTCAATATTCTTTTCAAGTGCTTTTTTCGCTGCTTCGCTTTTATTTCCCTTCTCTAATGCAGCTTGGAGTTCCTTAATATTATGAGTAAGCTGTTCTTTCACATCTTTTAATTCTGGTGTTTCTTTAGTGGAAGATGAATCTTTAACTGTGGACGAATCTTCGGTGGTAGAGGATGTTGATTTAGCAGAATCCTCTGTTTGTCCATCTTCTTTCTCGACAATTTTTTGAGCACTGTTCATATCATCTAATGCTGATTTAAGGGTATCAACGGCTTTTTGTTGATCACCGGCTGAATACAATGCCTGTGCTTCAGCTAGTCGTTCCGATGCATTGTTGACTAAAAGCATCGCTTCTTTCGTTTGATCGAATGTAAGTGCAAGCTGAATTTTTTCAAATATAATTTTTGCAAAATAGAAGAAGTCTCCTGGTAATAATGATGGCGCTTCCTGTTCTTGGGTTGATACAGAAGTAGAAGTATTTGTAGTTGTCGGTTGTTGAGTAGTGGTTTGAGTTGTTGATGGATCATTACTAGCCGCAAATGCATTTGTTCCGGCCAATGCAAATGAACCTGCTAAGACAATGGCTAATGCACTTTTTGCAGCTTTTTTTAACACTGTTGGATTCATTAGTTTATTCATCTTGTCACCCCAAAAATATTTTTCTCGTCGTTTCGCTACAATGTACGAGGAATCCGCTAAGCTTTATGAGGGTTACAAAAAAAAATTACAGTTACTCGCAGCAATCGTACACAAGTTGGACAAATAACTGTTTATTAATAAAAAAGACCCCCAACCAATCGGTTGAGAGTCTTTGTAACGCCAATAATTAACGTTTTGAGAACTGAGGCGCACGACGAGCACCTTTAAGACCGTATTTTTTACGCTCTTTCATACGAGGGTCACGAGTTAATAAACCTGCGCGTTTTAATGTTGGACGGAATTCTGGGTCAGCTTGAAGTAACGCACGAGCGATACCATGACGGATTGCGCCAGCTTGACCAGTATAGCCACCGCCGCCTACATTTACAAGAACATCGTAGCTGCCTAGAGTTTCTGTAGCTACTAATGGTTGTTTAACAACTGAACGTAAAGCTTCAAATGGAATGTAGTTTTCGATATCACGATCATTAATAATAATTTTACCGCTGCCTGGAACTAAGCGCACACGTGCGACAGAGCTCTTACGACGGCCAGTACCAATATATTGAACCTGTGCCAAGTTAATAACCTCCTTAAAAATTATCCGCGAAGTTCGTAAACTTCTGGTTTTTGAGCTTGATGTTGATGTTCACTGCCAGCATAAACATGTAATTTTTTAAATATTTGACGTCCAAGAGAATTCTTTGGAAGCATACCGCGAACAGCAGTTTCGATCATTCTCTCAGGGTAGTTATTACGCATTTCAAGCGCAGTTCTTGTTTTTAAACCGCCTGGGTGCAAGCTGTGACGAATGTAAAGCTTGTCAGTTAACTTCTTACCAGTTAAGTGGATTTTAGAAGCATTAAGAATGATTACATGATCACCAGTGTCAACATGTGGTGTAAAAGTTGGTTTATGTTTACCACGTAGAATTGATGCAACTTCAGAAGCTAAACGGCCTAAAGTTTGTCCTTCTGCATCAATCACGTACCATTTACGTTCAATATTTTGAGCATTTGCCATAAACGTTGTACGCATGATTTTTTCCCTCCTAGATTTAAATCCATTTCAAGATCAATATTTTTCCGCGTTTTCATGAAGCAAAGAATTTCAAACTGTTCCGGGAATGAAAATCCAATGCCCTTTTTTACGCCTAAGTTTTAAGTTCATATATTTCAATCACGATGAAGACTTTCCGGGGCTTTATCGTGGGATTAAAACACACACATATGATATGATAATACCTTACCGCTAAAATGTCAAGAAAATGTTACACCAGGTAAAGTTGTTTTATTCATAAAATACTTCCCACAAATAAAGCCCGTTTGCAGGGGCTGTTTTTCCTGCCAGGCGGCGGTCTTTTCCTTCTAAGATCTTTTTGATCTCGTTTGGCTTTCGCTCACCTGAACCAATTTCCATTAAAGTGCCAACCAAAATTCTGACCATATTATATAAAAAACCATCCCCAACAAATTTCAGGGTTAACAGCTCTTTATCCCTTAAAAATTCAATCTCTCTTATCGTACGGATTTTATCTTCCACTTCCGTTTTCGCCGAGCAGAAGCTTGTAAAGTCATGAGTGCCTAGTAAAAAACTTGCCCCTTCCTTCATTGCTTCAAGATTTAATGGGTATGGGAACTGATAGGCATAATTCCGCAGAAATGGATCATGCTTCGATGATAATTGCAAAACATAACGGTATTCCTTTCCCTTCG
>JAUZQA010000093.1 GCA_030705665.1 Bacillota bacterium | reverse complement strand
TTAAGAACGGATACGCTAATCGTAAAGGGGAGCACAGCGAAGGATTTTCTTGAAGCATCCTATCCTTTAGAAGATATCCCAGCGCTCGGGGCACTGAAAGAACACAACCAAGTGGGGGGCCTGGGAGATACATCTTTATTAAATTTTATTATTGCCTCCATGAGTGAAGGAATCACCCCGGTCTTGCCCGTTATTGAACTGGTTCATAGTTCTAAAAAACAAGATCCAAAGAGTATCAAAGGATTTCAAATGGCAGGTCTTGCGATTTTTAATAAAGACCTTAAGTTGATCGGGACCTTAAATATAAATGAAGGTAAAAACTATCTTTGGCTGATCAATCGTTTAACCAAACAGTCCATTACCGTAAATATGCCACAAGGCAAAGGAACTGCCAGTTTATCCTTAATAAAAATGAACAGCAAAATTAAGCCCATTATTCAAGGTCAAACCATCAAATGTAATATTGTTCTTTCTGGTGCTGGAACCATCCGGGAAAACAATACGAATTTAAATCTTATAGAATCGAAAAGCGTGACTCGTTTACAACATATATTGGAAAAAGAGGCCGAAAAACAAGCTCTTCAAACGATTGAAAAGGTTCAAAAACAATATGGAACTGATATCTTTGGCTTTGGAGAGGTCATTCATCAAAAATATCCATCCCAATGGAAGGGGCTAAAGAAAAACTGGGCCAGCCATTTCCGAAAGGCAGAGGTCTCGGTCCAAGCAAACCTGACCATTCGTCGGGTAGGTCTGACCGGACCATCGTTACAGCTCAAGAAAAATTAAACGAATAAGGGGATATGAGGATTGTGGCAAAATCAATGAAAATCTCTGGGTCACAAATCTTTTGGATGATGTACACATTTGAAGTCGGAAATTCCATTCTTCTTACCCTATCATCTACGATCCGCATTGCCAAACAAGATGCATGGATCTCGATGATGATTGCAGGGGTGGCTGGTGTTGCCATTACTTTTTTGGCAACCACACTCAGTTCTCTGTACCCAAAACAGACCATGATTGAATTTAGTCAAACGATTCTCGGTAAATGGCTTGGAAAGTTAATCATGATTCCTTTTCTCCTTTTTTGGTACCCTGCGATTGGTATAATCGTCCGTGAATTTAGTGATTTCATTATTACTGCACTATTTCATAAAACCCCTATATGGATCATTGTATTGATGACTATTTTATTGCTTATTTTTATCATCTATCAAGGCGGGGTAGAAGGCATTGGGCGTTTAAGTGAAATCGTTGGTCCAATGGTGCTTTTGATGATCGTCGTCTTAATCATTTTAAATATGGGCAATATGAATTGGCATTATATGCTGCCTGTTTATCAAGATACCGGATTGCTGACTATTCTTAAGGGTTCTTTTACCCCCATGGCTTCCTTTTTTGGAGAATCTGTCATGATGACCATGTTTCTCTTTTTTATGGATAAACCCGGCCAAGCATCATCACGGGCGATGTGGGGAATTGGGGTGGCCGTTTTCATGGTGACCCTCGGAACACTGGCCGTGATTTTTACATTCGGGCCAGTTCTGCCTTCAAGACTTTTGTATCCGTTTTACGACATGAGCCGATTCATATCCGTCATGGAATTCATTCAAAATGTGGATATTCTGATTGTCATTATTTGGTTTTTCAGCATCTTTATCAAGCTGTCCCTATATATGTTTATGGCTTGTTATGGAACGGCTCAGTGGTTTAAGTTAAAGGATTGGCGAAAAGTTGTGTGGTTTCTTTCCCCTATTGCATTTATAATGGCAGTATCGATTAAAAATATCCAAATATTCGCCCAGTATTATGACAAGTTTTTCTTGCTGCCATTTGTATTCCCCGTTAACATGATTGGGATTCCCTTGCTATTGTTGGTTGTTGGTGGGATTCGAAGAAAATATGCATAAACCCAATGGTTCTGCCATTCTTTCAAACACTCTGGCAATAGAATTGATCGTGTTCATGGAAAAGGTCGTAACTGTTTCAAGGATTGCAGTTGCGGATTTTATTTTTCAAAAGTATCTTCGCCCTATGAAAGATATTCAAATGAAACTTTGTTATTATGAATGAACATTGAGATTTCATTGTAAGAAAATATTCATAGGGCTCGTGATTATGACTATGTCCCTGTCCTATTTTTCCAGACTTCCCGGCCTTTATAAGGCTGTTAGTGAGCAGCGGATTATTTGCGGGGGCGTACTTTTGACTCTTGTTTGGAAAATCTGTTTCATTGAGATAAGCTTCAAAACAAGTAAAAAGACTAGAGTTAAAGGCTCTAGTCTATTCTTTATGTGCATCGCACATTTTTAATCTAGTTTCTTGAGGTGAATGTTCATGAACCGGCTGATAAAAGAAGATTCATATCAAATAAGTTTACAAAACATTGAATATTATTCGAAGCATATCCATGTAGGGATTGAGATTCTTCTTGTAATAAGTGGAGAAATTGAGGTTACGGTCAATCAACATTCCTGCCATTTAGCTGAAAATGATCTTCTGCTTATAAACGCCAATGATATTCGCTCTATAAAGGGGAATAAGGAGAATGTGGTCTTATCGTTGCAAATTCCCTTGGATCTAATCGGGCCGTATTATCAGGATATTCATGAGTGTCATTTTAACTGCAATTCATCCAAAGTGGATAACGGGCTGTATCTGCTTTTTGATCAAATGCGCCAACTAATGGCAAAAATTTTGATTGCCTATTACCAAAAGCAGGATGGAAGTGAAATCGAGATTAACGGACTGATTTTTCAGTTAGTTACACTGTTGATTCGAAATTTTAAAACAACACATCTCGGGAGTAATCAATTCACTGAAATGAAAGATGAAAGAATTAGAGAGATCCTGGCATTTATCGAAAAAAATTATCGTAAACCGATATCATTAGAGGAAATCGCCAAACAGCGGTATTTGTCTCTTTACTATTTGTCACGTTATTTCAAGCAGGAAGTTGGGGTTAGTTTCTCCCAATATGTCAAAAACATCCGTTTGAAATCTGCAGTACATGAGCTGCTGTATACCGGCCATAATATTACCCAGATCTCGCTGAATAATGGTTTTCCCAATGTGAAGGCCTTTAATAAGGCTTTTAAAGAAATGTACCAGCAAACGCCTACTGAATACCGCGACCTTCATAAAGTAGAACCGATGGATGTCGAGGAAGTGAAACATGAAAAGGAACAATATACATTACTGCAATCGCACAACTTTTTAATGGAAATCAGCAAATATATTTTAGGAAATGAGAAGAGCACCACGCTGATGGAACCGGCTGCTTCAGCGGTATATGTGGACCTGCCGCCGGAACCGATTTTTAACAGAGAAAAAGCATTAAAGTTACTGGTGATTGGGCAGCTGGAATATGCTTTGCATGAAGAAGTGCAGGCCGAATTACAGTTGATTCAAGAGGAACTAGGATTTGAATATATCTATTTTACGAACCTTTTCTCGGACAGCTTTTCGATAACAACGCCCCTCTATCAAATAGGCGGGCAATTTTATCAGATGGATGCCTTATTCAGCCGCTTTCAACAATTAGGGTTGGTTCCTTTCATTCGCGTGGAAGTTGAAAAGGAAGTAGCAAGCAGCTCTGAATATCTTAAGAAGCTGGATGAATTTTTACAGCACAGTCTGGAGTTTTTCGGCAGTGCCTTTGTAGGAAAATGGCGGTTTGAATTGGTTTTCTCGGAATGGGATGAAACAGCAAAGAGCTTTTATCAAGATTTTTATCAAACTGTGAAAATGTGGGCTTCTGTAGCAAAAATAGGCCTTCATGTCCCTTTTTCTTTAGGAAAGGCGATACCCGTTCCTGCTGCTGAATTTATAAACGAAATTTCCGATTTTTGCGAACTGATCTGCTTTACATGCAATCCGAATGAAGAAGTGGATTTTACCGATATGAATAATCACACTTTTGAATGCGTAAAAAATTATGTAAGGAACAAATGCAGCAGATTAAAGGAAAGTTTATCGTCTGCGGGTTTGGAAGACGTTCCGATTTTTCTTACGGATTGGAATACACTTTATGGAAATACGATGGATTTAAGCGGTACTTTTTTCCGTTCGGCTCTTATTTTTAAAGAAATGCTGGATGCGATGAAGGAAATTTCCGGTTTGGGGTTCTGGATTGATACCCACTCACTGGAAAAAAATAATCTGGATCAAGACGATATTGCCATGAATGGAATTGCGCTCCTTTATTATTATCAAATTAAACGCCCTGCTTATTTTAATCTTCAACTGATGGAAAAAATGACATTAAGGATTTTAGCTGAGGGCGCGGATTTTGTATTGGCAAAAGGGGAAAATGGCTACCAATTGGCCGTTTATAACCCCTCCTATATCAATCCTTCTTATTCGGTTGAAAGCTTCTTTTTGCAATCCATCACAAAGGAAAGGAAAGTCGTCATTTCAGGCCTGCCGCCTGGACGTTACCAAATTCGCAAGCACATCCTCGATCAAAATAACGGTGAATTTTATACGAACTGGATCAATTTGCAGCATCAGGATATTTATGATCCGGAGATCATTTCCTTTATCAAGCAGGGAACCCACCCTGATTTGCAAATTTATGAGGAGAAAGTAGGAGGGGAGCTTTTTTTACAATCCACCCTGACCTTTAACGCTTTTCATCTCTTTGAAATAAGACCATTAAGTTAAAACTTAATGGTCTTTTTTTGCGGTTGAATGTGACGGAAATGTGAAGGAGGGCAAATATGAGAGTTACATACAACAAATATGGGAATGTAAATGGACCAAATCCGATTTAAACTAAAAACACGAAAACGTTTTCAAACCAACACTTCTTAATCAGAAACGGATAAAAACTTTTATTGAAAATTTATTGATGGAGGTCTGTACGATGTCAAGAAAAGTACTAGAAGATATATTATCTCCCCAGCTGCAAGAGCTGCGTGAGAAGGGGCTATATAACGTCATTGATACAGTAGAAGGACCCAATGGCCCAATCGTGACAATCCATGGCAAAGATGTCATTAATATGTCGTCCAACAATTACCTTGGGCTGGCAAACAATGAAAGATTAATCCAAAAGGCGAACGAAGCCACAAAACAGTATGGTGTAGGTGCTGGTGCCGTTCGGACAATCAACGGAACGATGACGATTCATAATGAATTAGAAAAAAGGATTGCCGAATTCAAGCATACGGAAGCGGCGATTGCTTTCCAATCAGGATTTAATTGCAATATGGGCGCAATCTCGGCGGTCATGACGAAGAAGGATGCGATTATTTCCGACGAATTGAACCATGCCTCGATTATTGATGGCTGCCGATTGTCCGGAGCGAAAATCATTCGGGTCAAACACCAGGACATGGATGACCTAAGGCAGACTGCAAAAGAAGCGGTCGAAAGCGGTACCTATGAAAAAATTATGTATATCACCGATGGCGTTTTTTCAATGGATGGGGATGTGGCGAAGCTTCCTGAAATCGTGGAAATTGCCGAGGAATATGGCTTGCTTACATATGTTGATGACGCACATGGTTCAGGCGTGATGGGCGATGGCGCCGGTACGGTTAAACATTTTGGCCTTTCCGATCAAATCGATTTTCAAATCGGAACGCTTTCCAAGGCCATTGGTGTCGTGGGCGGCTATGTGGCAGGTACTCAGCAATTGATTGATTGGTTAAAAGTGCGAGCCCGTCCATTCCTATTTTCAACATCGCTGACGCCAGGAGCTGCCGCGGCCTGCATTGAAGCCATCAACATCATGACGGAATCAAAGGAGAGAGTCGATCAGCTATGGGAAAATGGCCGTTATTTAAAAGAAGGCTTGAAAAGCTTAGGGTTTGATATTGGCCACTCGGAAACACCGATTACACCATGTATCATCGGCGAAGAAACATTAACGCAGCAATTTTCGCGCCGCCTAATGGAAGAGGGGGTTTACGCCAAAGCCATCACCTTCCCAACGGTGCCAAAGGGAACAGGTAGAGTGCGCAATATGCCGACTGCGGTCCATACAAAAGAAATGCTGGACCAAGTGCTTGCTGTATATGAAAAGGTTGGAGAAGAACTGGGTGTTATCCAAGTTTAGAAGATAGACAGGGTAAGGCTCCGTTTTCCAGAATGGGTCCCTCTCTGTTACAACTTAATACCAGTTCATTTTTTAAATGCTTAGGAGGTTAAATACTGTGAAAAAAATTCTTGTGACTGGAAGCTTAGGACAAATCGGTTCAGAGTTAACGATGAGACTTAGGGAACTTTACGGAGAGAAAAATGTCCTTGCCACTGATATCCGCCGTGTAGATAGCAACCCAGTGGTGGAAAATGGTTTATTTGCTACATTGGATGTGCTGGATGGAGAGAAAATGCAGAAGCTGGTCAATGACTATCACATTGATACGATTATCCATTTGGCGGCGCTGCTATCGGCAACAGCCGAGAATAAACCGCTGCTTGCCTGGAATTTAAATATGGGCGGATTGGTGAATGCGCTCGAGGTGGCGCGAAATTCCCATTGCCAGTTCTTTACACCAAGCTCGATTGGCGCCTTTGGTCCGTCCACGACAAAAGACAATACACCCCAGGATACAATCCAACGGCCGAACACGATGTACGGCGTCACCAAAGTAAGCGCCGAATTGCTATGTGACTATTATTTTGCAAAATTTGGCCTTGATACCCGCGGTGTTCGCTTTCCCGGATTGATTTCCTACAAAACACTTCCGGGCGGAGGAACGACAGACTATGCGGTTGATATCTACTATGAAGCGTTAAAGAACAAAAAATACACGTCCTATATTGCGAAAGGCACATACATGGATATGATGTATATTCCGGATGCGATTGATTCAATTATTAAATTAATGGAAGCGGATTCATCGAGATTAAAACATCGAAATGCCTTTAATATTACAGCTATGAGTTTTGAACCTGAAGAAATTGCTGCTTCAATCAGAAAATTTATACCGGAATTTACGATGGATTATCAGGTGGATCCAGTCCGGCAGCAGATTGCCGATTCTTGGCCAAACAGCATTGATGCGGCCGCTGCCAAGGAGGAATGGGATTTTAATCCGCGGTACGATTTAGACCGTATGACCAAGTCTATGTTAGAGAACTTGGCGAAAAAAATGGGCATTCCATTTGGGGAACCTTTATTGGTTTAAAGGAAAGAATAAAATCAAGAAGAAAGAGTTTAAAAAACAAAGGGGAAAGAGTTTAAAAAAACAAAGGGGAAAGAGGGAAGTCTATGTCAAAAAACCAGGATTTAAAGCGGGGTCTTAAGTCGCGTCATATTCAAATGATTGCTTTGGGTGGAACGATCGGGGTTGGGTTATTCATGGGATCGGCCAGTACGATTAAATGGACGGGCCCATCGGTCATGATTGCCTATGCAGTTGCTGGTCTCTTCTTATTTTTCATCATGCGCTCAATGGGAGAAATGCTTTATTTGGAACCAACCACCGGTTCATTTGCCGACCTCGGCAATAAATATATCCATCCTTTGGCAGGCTATTTGACAGCCTGGAGCTATTGGTTCCAATGGATCACTGTCGGCATGTCGGAAATCATCGCGGTTGGTGCGTATATGCATTATTGGTTCCCGCATCTGCCAACATGGATCCCTGGGGTGGTCGCGATGGTGATCCTTGGCGTTGCCAACATGATTTCGGTTAAAAACTTTGGTGAATTTGAATTCTGGTTTTCATTAATTAAAGTGTTAACGATTGTCCTCTTAATTATTGCGGGTATTGGCCTTATTCTCTTTGGCTTCGGGAATGGCGGCCTTGCAATTGGATTTTCGAATATCTGGAAAAATGGCGGCTTTTTCACTGGCGGATTTAAAGGTTTCTTCTTTGCCCTTTCCATCGTAATCGGTGCTTATCAAGGGGTAGAACTAATTGGGATTACGGCTGGAGAGGCAGAAAATCCGAAAAAAACGATCACACATGCTGTGAAAACAACCGTTTGGCGAATTTTAATATTCTATATTGGTGCGATCTTTGTCATTGTAACTGTTTACCCTTGGAACCAACTCAATCAAATTGGCAGCCCATTCGTTTCTGTTTTTGCCAAAATTGGAATTACGGCTGCAGCAGGCATTATCAACTTTGTCGTGATCACGGCAGCAATGAGCGGCTGTAACAGCGGTATCTTCAGTGCCACACGGATGCTTTATACATTAGCGAAAAATGGACAAGCACCAAAGATTTTCGCCAAATTATCGGAAAATAAAGTTCCTGTTTATTCAACCTTAACGGTTTTATTAGGCCTGGCCATTGGCGTTGTGTTGAGCTATGTTGCACCGCCATCCATCTTCGTGTATGTTTACAGCGCTAGTGTACTTCCAGGAATGATTCCATGGTTTGTACTGCTCATCAGTGAAATTAAATTTAGAAAAGTAAATGCGGGTGCAATGGAAAAACATCCTTTTAAAATGCCTTTAGCACCATACAGCAACTACGCTACCATTGTATTTTTACTCGTCGTCCTTGTCGGTATGTTTATTAATCCAAGCACGCGCATCCCGTTAATCGCGGGAATTGGATTTCTTGCCTTCATGACAGCCATTTTCTATCTGTTAAAGATGGAAAAACGTGTACCGTTAGACGAGGAAGAAAACGGAAAAGACAAAAAAACACAAGCAGGATAATATAGAAAACTATGGATGAAAAGGGAGGACGGTTCTTATGCTTCATGCATTGGGACCGTCTTCTTTGAGGGGTGATATTATGTCTTTCACGAGCTTAAGAGAAGTAATTGAAATGGCCGAGCAGCAAAACATCACAATTTCAGAAATAATGATCCAAACTGAGATGCAGCAAAAGAGTATTCCGAGGGAAACGCTTGTCGAAAAAATGGCCGAGCAATTTACGGTAATGGAAGAGGCTGTCCGCAAAGGGACAACAAGTGCTGTTATGTCCCGTACCGGTTTGACCGGCGGCGATGGATACCGCCTTCACCAATATGCCGAAAGTGGAAAATCCTTTATCAATCCCGTGACATTAAATACTGCAGCCAATGCGCTGGCGGTATCAGAGGTCAATTCGGCAATGGGGCGGATTGTGGCGACACCGACTGCAGGCTCAGCAGGAATCTTGCCGGCGGTACTTGTTCACGCTTTGGACAGCGGAAAATTCCCGCGGGAGCGGATCGTACTGTCGATGTTTACTGCCTCCGCCCTTGGCATGGTAATTGCTAATAAGGCTTCCATATCAGGAGCTGCCGGCGGATGCCAAGCGGAAATCGGCTCAGCAACCGCGATGGCAGCCGGTACTTTAGTAGAGCTTGCCGGTGGCACTCCAGAGCAGGTTGGAAATTCCATCGGAATTGCTTTAAAAAATTCACTGGGACTGGTTTGTGATCCGGTTGCAGGGCTGGTGGAAATTCCTTGTATCCTTCGGAACGGATTGCATGCGATTACCGCCCAGGCTGCGGCAGATATGGCGTTAGCAGGGATGGTTAGCATTATCCCTCCGGATGAAGTCATCCATGTGATGCATGAAGTCGGGCAGCAAATGCCAGAGTCGTTACGGGAAACAGGGATTGGCGGACTTGCCGGGACCCCGACAGGAAAAAAATTAAAAGAGCAGGTTTTCGGGGAAAAAAGCAGTGGATGTGGACCGGCCAAATATCAAAGCGCCTATGAGATTATCGGGCCTGTCATGGTTGGGCCATCCAGCTCTCATACCGCCGGGGCTGTCCGCATCGGTAATATTGCACACCAGTTGTTAAACGAACAACCATTATATGTAAGGTTTTCGTTAATGGGGTCCTTCGCCGAAACCTATCAAGGCCATGGGACAGACCTGGCGCTAATAGCCGGTGTGATGGGGCTTTCGACCATGGATGATGGCATTCCAAAGGCAAAATCCATTGCTGAGGAAAATGGATTACATTACGAGTTTACGAAACGGGTGCTTGGAAGCTATCATCCGAATACGGTGCTTGTAGAATTATCTGGGGCAACGCGGACTGTAAAGGTACTGGCCAGTTCCTTAGGCGGCGGCAAAGTAGAGGTTCAGGAATTGGATGATTATCCGTTAAAGTTTTCCGGTGAACGGACGACACTTGTGATTCACCATACCGACCGAAAAGGGGTCATATCCGAGCTATCAGGCATTCTTTATCAAAAAGGACTTAATATTGCCCGTATGGCGAATGAACGTTCAAAAATCAATGGTCCAGCGATTACAATTTGCGAAGTCGACAATCAGATTGAGGAAGAACTTTTAACCATATTAAAAAACGAAATTCCAATCATTGATGAAATTTTAATCATCCAAACTAAATAATGATTTCAAATATGGCGGGTCTGACTCTCGACGTGATATAGCATAGTACTGCTGGGGGTCAGACTCCAATTTTTATATGGCCTTTAACTGAAAAAGCATAGACTTATATTACGAACCGATGTATTAGTTTAAGAAAAATAAGCTAATTTGCATCCGTGTTTCTAATTCTTT
>JAUZQA010000092.1 GCA_030705665.1 Bacillota bacterium | reverse complement strand
GTGATCACTGACACATCAAGCTCTTGTTCAATAATTTTTAAATTAGAATCAGAATTTCCAAATAGATTAATGGCCTCTGCTGGATTTTCAAGTTGTACATTTATTGTTTTAAGATTTTCTGTCATTCATGAGTCTCCTTGGGTTTCGGTTGTTCCTGCACAATCGGTTGTTCTTGTGCAATATTTTCCACTACTTTAAAATGGATATCCAGTATAACTTTACCATTCTCAATTACTTTGTGTAAAATTTTTTCATTTTTAATTATAGCATCTTCATTTATGTGATTTTTTAAATCCTTTTTAGCCATCTCAGTTGCAATCTTCACTGCTTCTTCTTCCGTATAGGCCCGCTCTACTGTTTCCCGTTCACGAATCGTTTTGGATTCAAATGAAATGGGCAGATCCCATTTCAAGAAATGGATGGGTTTGCGGTTTTCTTCAGTTTTTGAATCCTTGAATGTTGATTTTCCAAACCCCCAGATAGGGATTTCTACATTACCAGCTTTAATCAAATATTTTTGCTCTTCTTTCCCATTATATACATTAAAATTAGTTTTTAACGGCAGTTCAACATGGCTTTTATACCATGTTTCTCCCCAAACTTTTCCTTTTGCTGCAATAGGGATTTCTTCTCCTTCTTTTCCAATTAAACCAGATACAATAATTTGCCCTGGAGCAACCTGATCATGTATATCCACTAATTTCTGTCCTTTTTCAACTTCCATTTTCACAATCGTAGCTTTTTTGGTGGCAATTAAATTTCTTGGGGCTGGCTGCTCTGGTTCTTTTGGCTGCTTTTTCTCCACTACCTGTAATTGATAGGTTGTCCCCTTTAATTCGACACCTACCCATGTAATAGCACCAATGTTATCGGTTAGGTTTTTCTGTATCGTATCTACATTGTCAATAAAAAACTGCACTTTACCTACTTTAACCCCCATCTTGTCCAATTCTTTGCGGATCTTATACTCAGTTGCCGGTTTTGCCCCCTTGATGTCAATTCCCCAAACGACATTGGATAACAAAATAATGATAAAAAGAAAGAGGACAGCTCCTATAGCAAAGCCGCTGTTCTTCAACATTCTCTTAAATAAGAATGGGGCTCCGTTCCTTTGCAGGAATGAAACCTCGCATCCACTTTGTTTAACAAACGGTCTTATTTTAAATGCATCTTGGACTCTTATTTTAAAGGTAACCGTTTCGGTCCCATGACGTTTGACATTCCAAATATGAAATCCGTTTCTCGTCAGCACATTTAAAAAGCGCTCAATTCCTTTTCCTGTTACTTTTGTTGTAACTTCTCCAAATATGAATTCGATCCACTGGTTCTTCATTTTGTTCCTCCCGAATTTTCTTTTATATATATGACTTGATCAATTTTCCCCTCCAATAAGATTTCTTCGGGTAAGATCGTTTTTATGACAAATGCTTTCCCTTTTATCAAAAGCTGCCCTTGCTTTAAGAGCAAACGTAATTCTTTATCGGTAAAAGTTAAAAGCCCTCGATGATTTTCAATATAGATATGAATCTGCCCAATCATCGTTATTCGGGGTAAATCCATCATGACATCTTGAGGAAGATCCATTTTTTGAGCCATCCAGTTCCGGACGCGCTGTCCCCATTTTTTTGCCATAAAAAAAGAACCCCCTTTCATCTCATATTTATGAGATAAAAGGAGGTTCTAGCACTTCTTTTTCCAAGAAAAGCGGAAGCGTACGGCGAAATATGGAAACGGCCGCAAGTAATATACTTGCGGCCTTAGTATCGGTATTTTATGAAAGGTGTTGTTGTACAAGTTTATTTACAAGTGATCCGTCTGCTTTACCTTTAACTTTTGGCATGATAGCAGCCATCACTTTTCCCATCTCTGCTTTTGAATTTGCTCCGACCTCAGAAATTGTAGACTTTACAATCTCTGACAGCTCTTCTTCAGAAAACTGTTTCGGCATATACAGCTCAACAAATGTTAACTCTGTACGTGTTTTTTCAACAAGGTCTTCACGACCTGCTTTTTCAAATTCATGGAGGGAATCTTTGCGTTGTTTTAATTCGCGAGAAAGGACCGTCAACTCATCTTCTTCAGATAAATCATGTCCAAGCTTGATTGTTTCATTTTGAACAGAAGCTTTGATCATCCGAATTACTGAGAGTTTGTCTTTTTCCTTATTTTTCATCGCTTGTTTCATGTCATTATTTAAACGCTCGAGAAGACTCACTAATTACACCCTCTCTTAAAACTTACGTTTTCTTGCTGCTTCAGACTTTTTCTTACGTCTTACACTAGGTTTTTCGTAGAATTCGCGCTTTCTAGCTTCCTGCAAAGTACCAGTTTTAGATACTGTACGTTTGAAGCGACGAAGAGCATCTTCAAGCGATTCGTTTTTACGAACGACGGTTTTAGACATTCTCTTTCCCTCCCTCCGAAACACAACACACTAACATGAATCCATGTACCTTGCAATTATAATATAACCTTGAAACAAGGTCAACTGTATTTCTTGATTCTGAAGTCGATTCACATCAAATATATTTTTATTTACAGAAACAAATAGTTCCAAAGGACTTTTTAGCCCATTTATCTGGCATGTCCCTATTCTTTCACCCATAGAATGAAACAGGGGGTGAGACATGCAGTATATAGTTTTATTTATTTTTTGTATTTTATTATTTATTTTTGGCATGAATATCATTCGGATCGGGTTATTCAATATATCAGCTGAAAAGCTTAAATCCTGGCTTATTAAACTGACTAGTACCCCATTAAAAGGGATGCTTACAGGAACATTCATAACAGCCCTTCTACAGAGCAGCACAGCCGTTATGGTCATAACAATTGGGCTAATATCTGCAAAGATTATGACCTTTCCGCAATCGATTGGGATTATCCTTGGAACCAATATTGGGACCACTTTTAAAACAGAGTTAATTACCTTTGATATAGATGCAGCCATTGCCCCGCTCGCGGTCATTGGTGCAATCCTCATCTTGTTCCAAAATAAAAAGACTCGAAGTATCGGCATGACTGTATTTGGGATAGCCTCTGTTTTTACTGCCATGAAAGGATTTGAGTTTCTGGCACAGCCGTTAACCTCACTTCCGATTGTTCACAATGGGCTTTTAAAGTTAAATGGCAGCATTTTTATGAGCCTTTTAACAGGTACTATTCTTACCATTATCATACAATCAAGTACGGCAATGACCGGTATTGCCATGGGGTTCTTGACTGCTGGACTTTTGAAGCTTGATGCAGGAATAGCGATCATGCTTGGAGCAAACATCGGAACCTGCATTACCGCGATCATTGCTTCTATCGGCGGGGGCAAAGAAGCAAAATTAGCCGCTTACGCCCATGTTTGGCTCAATGTTTTTGGCGTCCTGCTCTTCATTCCGCTTATTCCAACCCTTACTGCCCTTGCGCCGTACATTGCAGGCCAAAAAGATGTTCAGTTGGCTCATATTAGCGTCATTTTTAACGTGGCATCTTCATTGATTGTTTTGCCGTTTGCCACACGTTTTGGAAAAATGATCTTATATCTGCACACAAAAAAATAGACAGTGTCTTCCTGTCTATTTTTTGTGCTGAATTTAGATTGCTGTTTTGGCTGCGACCTCATCATCAATAATTTTGACAAATTGTGCTTCATTGTATGGATAACCAGCTTTTGTCAGCTTCACTTTTACAATTTTCCCAATCATATCTTCTGTTGCAGGCAGTACCACCCGCAAATAATTATCGGTATAGCCTTCGAAAAGGCCGCTTTCTTGATCCTCATTATAATGCGTTTCAGGAATAACCTCGAGCACTTCTCCTTCAAACTGGGAAGCATATTCCTTGGCAAGCTGATCAGAAAGTGTAATTAAACGGTGTACACGTTCATTCTTTACTTCTTCATCGACCTGATCTTCCATTCTTGCCGCAGGTGTTCCTGTACGCTTTGAATATGGAAATACATGAAGTTCCGAGAATTTGTGGTGTTTGATGAAATTATAGGTTTCCATAAATTCCTCTTCCGTTTCACCTGGGAAGCCGACAATGACGTCAGATGTAACGGCCAGACCAGGTAATACCTCTTTAAGACGCTCTAATCGTTCCCCAAAGAACTCCATTGTATATTTACGGCGCATTCTATTTAAAACTGAATTTGAACCTGATTGAATAGGTATGTGTAAATGACGAACAATAATATTGGATTCCTTAATAACCCCGATGACTTCATCCGTAATTTGACTGGCTTCAATTGATGAAATTCGGAGGCGCTTCAGTCCTCTTACTTCTCTTTCTAAATCCTGCAAGAGCATGGCAAGATTATAATCCTTCATATCTTCGCCATATCCGCCTGTATGAATGCCTGTTAAGACGATTTCCTTGTAGCCAGCATCAACCAGCTGCTGAGCTTGGTGAATGACTTCTTTAGGGTCACGGGATCTCATTAATCCGCGGGCCCATGGGATAATACAAAATGTACAAAAGTTATTGCAGCCTTCCTGGATTTTTAAGGAAGCACGAGTTCTGTCAGTAAATGAAGGCACATCAAGCTCTTCATAAACCCTATTTTTCATAATATTATGAACACCGTTAATCGGCTGGCGTTCTTGTTTATATTGCTCAATATAATCGAGCATTTTGACACGGTCTTGAGTCCCGACAACAATATCTACCCCTGGAATTGCCATGATTTCGGCAGGAGATGTTTGCGCGTAGCATCCAGTTACACAAATAACAGCATCAGGATTTTTTCTGACTGCACGGCGAATAACCTGGCGACTTTTCTTATCGCCAGTGTTTGTAACAGTACAAGTATTGATAATATATACATCAGAAGTTGATTCAAAATCAACTCGATCATAGCCTTCTTGTTTAAACAACTGCCAAATTGCTTCTGTTTCATAGTGGTTCACTTTGCAACCAAGTGTATGAAATGCGACTGTTGGCATATAACTCACCCCAATAATTCAAAATGATAGGAAATTGCCGCAAGTGTGTATAATGGAGCAGTTTCCGTCCTTAAAATACGAGGACCTAATCCGCAAAGATCAAAACCGGCTTCCTTTAATAATGTAATTTCGCCATCAGAAAGCCCACCTTCGGGTCCAAACAACAATAGAAGGGATTCCCCTTTTTTCATTTTCTTAAGAGTGGATGCAAAAATAGATATTTCCCCATTCCTGCTTTCCTCTTCATATGCAGCCAGTTTATAATCATACTCTTTACTCTTTAGTAATAGTTTATTGAAATCCATTGGGCTGATTACTTCAGGGCAAATAGCACGATGTGATTGTTCTGCTGCTTCTTTGGCAATTTTTTGCCATCTTTCAACCTTTTTCGCCGCTTTCTTTTCGTCCCATTTGACAATAGACCTGGCGGCACTAAATGGAACAAATTCATATGCTCCAAGTTCAGTTCCTTTTTGAATAACCCACTCCAGCTTGTCTCCTTTCGGAAGACCACTGGCTATCGTAACATGAATGGGCAGTTCTGAGGTCTCATCCTTCCATTCTACAACGTCTGCAGCTACATATTCATCGGTAATTTCTGCAATTTCACAAACAGCTGCTTTCCCTTGCAGGTTTACACAAATGATCGGATCACCTAATTGCATTCTCATAACCTTTAAAATATGGTGACAGTCTTCTCCTTCAATAAAAAAACGATGATTATTTGCGGACTTATTCACGAAATAGCGCTGCAAACAAAGCACCCTCTCTAAAACAGTTTACTATTCATTTTACTAAAAAATTTGGCCCATTAAAAGGAACAGAAAAATGAGGCTGTTTTTATTCTCCAGCCCCACATAAAAGTTATTTTTTCTTTGCGATGAGTGCTACCCAATCCTCCATTAAAATGGATTCTTCGATTTCAAAACCAACTTGAATAAGAGCCTCTTTCACTTGATCTTTTTTCGGCTGGATGATTCCAGATGCTATAAAGTAACCGTTCGGTTTTACAACACGGGCAACGTCTTCTGTAAATCTTAGGATTACCTCAGCAAGGATGTTTGCGACAACAACATCAGCCGAAACATCTTCAACACCATCAAGTAAGTTATTTTGGGCAACTGTAACAACTTCACTTACTTTGTTTAACTTTATATTTAAACGGGCAGACCGAACGGCCACTTCATCTAAGTCAAAGGCCCTTATTTGCTCCGCTCCAAGCATTGCCGCTGCTATGCTAAGCACCCCGGAACCTGTGCCAACGTCGATAACTTTATCCCCAGCTTTAACCGTACGTTCCAAGGCTTGAATACACATAACTGTTGTCGGGTGGGTTCCTGTACCAAAGGCCATACCAGGATCTAGTTCAATGATAAGTTCATCACTTTTGACAGGGCTATATTCCTCCCATGTAGGGACGATCGTAAATCTTTCAGAAATCTTTACGGGATGATAATATTTTTTCCAAGCTGTAGCCCATTCTTCTTCATGTACTTCACTGATGGTTACTTTGTTAATCCCGATATCAATATTATAAATAATTAAATTATTAATTGATTCCTTGATGGCCTCAACCGTTTCACCTAGAAAACTGTTAACAGGTAAATAGGCTTTGACAATGACCCCTTCTTCGGGATAATCATTCGGATTAAGTTGGTAGATTTCACCAAATTGATCTTCCCTTTCTTTTGTTAACTCAAAAGGATCCTCAATAACTACACCGCTGGCGCCTGCTTCGTGTAATATATTTGAAATTGGTTCAACCGCCTCATTTGTTGTATGAATGCTGATTTCCGACCATTTCATTTCTACCAACTCCAATCCTTACTCACCTTTAAAGGCTCTTTTTACTTTTGAGAAAAAGCTTTCCTCGTGTTCTCCAAGCGGAACAGTTCCACTAACATCTGAAAATTCCCTCAGCAACTGTTTTTGTTTATCAGTAAGCTTTGTAGGAGTTAGAATTCGAACAAGAATATGCTGGTCGCCCACACCGTAACCGCGAACATTTGGAACTCCTTTTCCTTTTAATCGGAATTTAGTTCCTGTTTGTGTGCCTGCAGGGATTTTCAGTTTCACTTTACCATGTAAGGTTGGGACTTCAATTTCATCCCCCAATGAGGCTTGTACAAAGGTAATTGGCATTTCACAATAAATATCATCGCCATCACGTTCAAAAAACTCATGCTGACGAACATGGAAAACAACATATAAGTCTCCGGATGGGCCTCCATTTGTACCAGACTCACCTTGACCTGCCATTCTTAATTGTTGTCCATCATCGATTCCAGCAGGAATCTTCACATGAATTTTGCGACGTTTTTTCACTTTCCCTGCTCCGCCGCAAGTAGAACATTTTTGTTTGATTTCTTTTCCTGTCCCATTACAGTAATGGCACACCCGGCGATTTACAATTTTACCGAATGGTGTATTCTGTTCAATGTTCAGTTGGCCTGTTCCATGACAGTGTGCACAAGTTTCAGGTTTGGTTCCTGGTTTGGCACCTGAACCATGACATGTATTACATGTTTCTTCCCTAGGAATTTCGATGTCCGTTTCTTTACCGAAAGCAGCCTCCTCAAATGTAATGGTCATTGTGTATTGAAGGTCAGCCCCCTGCCTTGGTGCATTAGGGTCTCTTCTTCTTGAACCACCGCCGCCGCCAAAAAAGGTATTAAAGATATCTTCAAAACCGCCAAAGCCGCCAAAATCTCCTCCGCCACCGAAGCCCTGATTTGGGTCGGTATGGCCGAACTGATCATAATGAGCTCTCTTTTGGTCATCACTTAAGGCTTCATATGCTTCTTTTACTTCCTTGAATTTTTCAGCCGCATCCGGCTCTTTATTAATATCAGGATGATACTTCTTAGATAGCTTTCGATAAGCCTTTTTTATTTCATCCTTAGAAGCGCTTTTACTTACACCAAGCACCTCATAGTAATCCCGCTTACTCATTGATTACCACTCCCGAATCTGTCACATAAAAATTATTGTAACACCCATACGATAAAAGATGCAATTTTTTTTGGATGTTTCTCTATCTGAACCTATGCCTAGGACATTTTTCATTTAATAAACCAGCAAAGAAAAAGCCAAAGTCCATAGACTGACTTTGACTTTCCCCTAAGCTGTGGGACGATTATTTATCGTCTTTTACTTCTTCAAATTCTGCATCAACGACATTATCGTCTTTGCCGCCACCAGTTCCCTGGTCTTGGGCTCCTTGTGCAGCTTGAGCTTGTTTCGCTGCTTCTTCATAAAGCTTAACTGTTAGATTTTGAACGATTTCCTGTAATGTATCCTTCTTAGAGCGTATCTCTTCAAGGTCATTTTTTTCAATCGCAGCTTTCAGTGCATCCTTAGCTTCGTTTGCTTTTGCAATCTCGGAAGCATCCGCTTTTCCTTCAAGATCCTTCATTGTCTTTTCAGTTTGGAATACAAGCTGGTCAGCTTCGTTGCGAAGTTCAACTTCTTCCTTACGTTTCTTGTCAGCATCAGCGTTCTCTTCTGCTTCTCTTACCATTTTTTGAATTTCTTCTTCGGAAAGACCCGTTGAAGATTTAATAGTAATTTGTTGTTCTTTATTTGTACCAAGATCTTTGGCACGAACATTTACGATACCATTTTTATCAATATCAAACGTTACCTCAATTTGAGGAATACCGCGTGGTGCCGGTGGAATGTCTGATAATTGGAAACGGCCAAGTGTTTTATTATCCGCTGCCATTGGACGCTCACCTTGAAGAACGTGAATGTCCACTGCTGTTTGGCTATCAGCTGCAGTAGAGAAAATTTGTGATTTTGAAGTTGGGATTGTTGTATTACGGTCAATAAGTCTAGTAAATACGCCACCCATTGTTTCAATTCCTAAAGAAAGTGGTGTAACGTCTAGTAAAACAACATCCTTAACATCCCCAGTGATAACTCCGCCTTGAATAGCAGCTCCCATTGCCACGACTTCATCTGGGTTAACACCGCGGTGCGGTTCTTTTCCAGTTGCTTTTTTAATTGCTTCTTGCACGGCTGGAATACGTGTTGAACCACCAACAAGAATTACTTTATCAAGCTCTGATGGAGACAAACCAGCATCACTTAGGGCTTGACGAGTTGGTCCCATTGTCCGTTCAACAAGGTCTGCAGTCAATTCATCGAATTTTGCACGCGATAATGTTACTTCAAGGTGAAGTGGTCCTGCAGCACCTGCAGTGATAAACGGTAATGAAATCTGTGTTGAGGTTACACCAGAAAGATCTTTTTTAGCTTTTTCAGCAGCATCTTTTAACCGTTGTAAGGCCATTTTATCTTGAGAAAGGTCAATTCCATTTTCTTTTTTAAATTGGTCAACTAGGTAGTCAATAATAGCTTGGTCAAAATCATCCCCACCCAAGCGGTTATCCCCTGCAGTAGCTTTAACTTCAAAAACGCCATCGCCAAGTTCTAGGATTGAAACGTCAAATGTTCCGCCCCCAAGGTCATAGACAAGAATGGTTTGATCTTGGTCCGTTTTATCAAGACCATATGCAAGAGCAGCCGCTGTTGGCTCATTGATAATCCGTTCAACTTCCAAGCCAGCAATTTTCCCTGCATCTTTTGTTGCTTGACGTTCTGCATCATTAAAATAGGCTGGAACTGTAATAACCGCTTTTGTTACAGGCTCTCCAAGATAATCCTCCGCATATGATTTTAAATGCTGCAAAATAATAGCAGAAATTTCCTGCGGTGTATAAGGTTTTCCTTCTGCCTCTACTTTATGTGCAGTTCCCATATGGCGTTTGATCGAAATGATCGTATTAGGATTAGTAATTGCTTGCCGTTTGGCAACTTCACCAACTTGTCGTTCACCATTTTTAAATGCAACAACTGATGGAGTTGTACGGTTTCCCTCTGGATTTGGAATTACTTTAGGTTCCCCACCTTCTAAAACAGCAACACATGAGTTCGTTGTTCCAAGGTCAATACCAATTATTTTACTCATTAGGTTTTCCTCCCATATTTCAATATGTAAATGATTATTGATTCACTTTTACCATTGATGGCCGAATGACTTTATCTTTCAAAAGGTAACCCTTTTGGAATTCTTCAATGACAATATTTGATCCGAAATTCTCATCATTCCCCTGCATAACAGCTTGATGCAGATGTGGATCAAATTCTTTTCCTACCGCTTCAATTGGCTGTAATCCTTCTTTTAATAAGGCATCAAGCAAACTACGATAGACCATTTCCATTCCTTGCTTTAATGACTTCGCCTGAGCATTATCTACTTCCGTAGCTAATGCTCGTTCAAAGTTATCAACTGCAGGCAAAATATCTATAATCAATTTTTGAGCCCGATATTTTTCATTCGCCTCAGCTTCAATTTTGGAACGTCTGCGGGAATTATCAAAATCTGCTTGAAGTCTTAAGTAACGATTCTCAAATTCTGCTAATTTCTTTTCAAGCTCATCATTTTTTTCTAGTAGCAATTGCAATTGATCTGGAACAGCCTCTTGCTCTTTAACAGTGTTTTGCTCTTCTGCAAAAACAGGCTCCACTGTTTTCTCATCG
>JAUZQA010000091.1 GCA_030705665.1 Bacillota bacterium | reverse complement strand
TCTGGGAATATAGAAGTATAAAACTCGGCTGCTTCTTTAGCTTCCTTGTCATACCATAAATGTGGAACGATTTTTTGATTTGTATTTGACATCAATATCACCGCCATTTTTACATTTTTAGTTCTACTCATTATACTTTCTTTTTATTAATTCTCCAAAGAAAGGAAAAAGCCTTGTTCAGAGAAAAACTTCCCCTTATGTATGACAAGGGTACTAATATCGAAATGTTGTTCAGCAGAAGAGGTTCAATTCATGTATAATTAATCTACAAAATTTGTTGGAGGTTTTCTAAATTATGCTTGAACGGGATTTGACAGGTAAAAGAGTCGTGATTACTGGAGCAAATAGTGGAATTGGCTTTGAGGCCGCTAAGGTTCTCGTTGAAAATGGGGCTGAGGTCATACTAGCTGTCCGAAACGAGCAAAAAGGATTGACTGCCAAAGAAACAATTTTAAAGGGAAATCCAAAAGGTTCCGCCGTGGTAATGGGCCTAAATTTGGCTGATTTAAAAAGTATTAGAGAATTTGCACAAAATTATAGCAGTCGTTTTGATTCATTAGATATTTTAATTAATAATGCCGGTGTTATGATTCCACCCTACCAAACTACTAAAGATGGATTTGAAATGCAATTTGGTACCAACCATCTCGGCCATTTTGCTTTAACGGGGTTATTGCTTCCATTACTAAAGAAAACACCTAATTCACGGATTGTCGCACTAAGCAGTCTTGCTCACAGAGGGGCAACGATCTTTTTTGACAATTTGGACGGTTCCAAAGGCTATAAAGCGATGAAATTCTACGGTCAAAGCAAGCTTGCCAATTTATTGTTTGCAAAAGAGTTAGACAACCGATTAAAAGAACACAAGATTCTTGCAAAAAGCATAGCTTGCCACCCTGGCATTTCTTCCACAAACCTGTTCAAAGTAGGTAAAAAAGATGCTCCGGGGTACTTAAAAGTGTTAATGAAAATATTTTTACAGCCGGCTGACAAGGGAGCACTGCCAACAATCTACGCTGCAACAGAAACAAGTTTAAATGGCGGGGAATACATAGGTCCCGATGGAAGGGGTAACCGAAAAGGCAACCCTGCGATCGAGACCCCGGCATCAGGTGTTTATCATCAGGAAACCATGAAAAAACTATGGGATGTTTCTGAAAAGTTAACCGGGGTAGTTTACGATTTTACTAAATTCTGATTTATAAAAATAGCTGACCACTTGTGTCAGCTATTTTGCTGTCTTAAATACACTTTTTATTTCTTTAGAATACGGATATGGGGATTTAAACCAAGCAGCTTTTATTTTTCATTAAATTTTAACAGTTTTTTAAGAAATATTGGGTTCCATGAGCAATATATATGAAGAAAAAGGAGGTGTTAAGGATGGCTGAAGAACCTAATGATCTTACTTCAGAAGAAACAGAAGAACCACTTCCAGATCATAATCAAACCCTCAAAAATGAAATCAAAACTGAGTTAAAGGAAGAATTTAGCCAATTCCGCCGAAAAAGAAAAAAACGCGTAATCTATTCTATAGGTATCTTTGCTCTTGGATTGGTGATCGGGTTTGGCGGCGGTATGGCTACACACAACGAACATCACTTCAATCATGGGCATTTTCAAAAATGGAATCATACTCCTTAACAAAAATTACTTATATGAAATAATTTATCTTGCAAGAACTATCTCCTCATTCCTTTAAACTTCATTTAATCTATACACTGAGTTTACTAGACTTTAATATTCAGATGATAAGATTAGTTTAACAACGAATGAGGAGGCAGGATAAATGAATGTGCGTGCAATATTTATAGATATGGATGGTACACTACTAAAATCCTCAAACTACATTTCCAACCGAAATTTGGAAGCTATTTATCGGCTCATTAATCAGGGAGTCAAGGTTTTTCTAGCTACTGGTAGACATTATGAAGTAACCGCTCCCTACCATAAAGAAATTGGATTACAAACTCCGATGATCTGTTTGAATGGTGCCGCTATTCACCAAGCGGAGTCCGGAAAAATAAAGGAAATGAAAACCATCAAATTAAACGATGAACGATTTCACAATCTAACTGCTGAAAGTTCTTATAATATTATGATTCACACAGCAAATGGGCTTTATTGTAAAGAAACAAATGCAGAAATCGATTATTGGACAAAAGTTGGTCAAATTCCACCCATGTATATTGGAGATTTAAGACAGGCAAATTATCAGGATGTTCTTAAATATAGTGTTCGAACAGGTGCGCCAAGTCCGAAAATTTCCGCTATGTTTAAAAAGGAAGCAGAAATCATTGATTGGAATGACGGGTTTGAGATGGTTGCTCCAAATGTTTCCAAGTGGTCAGCCATTAAAAGCCTGCTTACCGAATTCCGAATTAACCCAAACGAAGCCGTGGCCATTGGAGACGGACCCAATGATATTGAGATGCTTCGTCATGTAGGTACTGGTGTGGCAATGGGGAACGCTAGCGATACGGTTAAAGCAGCCGCCGATTTTGTTACAGGACACCACGAAAACGATGGTTTAGCTGAGTTTATCGAACGTTATCTCCTGAAATCATATGATTCATATGCGATTTAGAGGTTTAAGCAATTAAGTGCTGTTCACAAAAAAACAAATGGACGGCGGCTTTTTTTTTTGCCTTTTTACTCCTTCTATTTTTCCCGTTTGAATACAAAATAGGAATACATCAGGATCATGACAATTCCAATCGCCAATGCCCCGAGGAAAAGATACATTCCTATTGGCCCTATAAAGATAGAAGATAATGGTACAAGACCAATGACGACAAAAACATACCCGCCAAATCTGTGTGTTTTTTTCCACACATATTCCGATGCAAGCGTCCAAGGTGTGCGAATGCCAAAGAAATAGTTATGCCGAAGCTGGGTCATAAAATTCCCGAGAACAATGAAAAGAAGGCCTAGCAGCATCGGTACGATTTTTTGAAACTGCATATTATATCCGAGAGCACTAAACAACCCTGTCAGATTAAAAATGATCAGAACTAGGATAATGACAAAATTGATGGCTGAAAAGGCAGTATCATGCTTTTTATAGGATTCCTTTTTGGGATCAATGGACGGCAAAAAGTTTAAAAATAAGAACATCACAAGAGGCAACGCGCTCAATGTAAGCTGTTCTACTTTTGATCCATACCGATTTGGATCACCGTTAATTCCCCAATGAACCGGAATCTTATCGGGCATATGTGGATAGGCAATAAGATTCACAATCAATGGAATGAAGGTAATAATCAGCGTAATATAAAACAGTTTATTTTTTTTCATGAAGCCCATCTCCCTTCTTGTCTAACAACCATTTGATGACATCCTGCAAGACGGTGGAGTTTAAGGAGTAGATAATAAACTGCCCCTTTTTTTCATCAATAACTAATCCTGCTGATTTTAGAATCTTTAAATGATTGCTAATCGATGGTTTGCTCATTTCAAATTGCTCAGCAATGTCCCCAGCTGTTAAATCATGATCCTTTAACAAATCAAGAATCTTTCTTCGGGTCGGGTCGGCCAACGCCTTAAAAACTTCATTCATTTTATCCCCTTCTTCTTTATTTCTTCAAATATAGAACTCACCTTCTTCTTAGACGGAAAGAATCCAGTCAGTTATGTCTTCGATTACTTGTTGTTCAACATGTTGGGCAACACTGTACTCTTTTTTCACTTTTAGGATCTCTCCATAAACAGAAGGCATAAATAAATGATTCAAATTCGGATAAAGTTTAAAGGTTACATTTGAACGATCGTCCAATAGCTTTTTGTAACCCTGAAAGTCTTTTTCAATTGATACTTGGAAATCTTTTTCTCCTTGCAAAATGAAAATTGGCTTATTCAATCCATTGAGATAATCAACAGCTGGATGTTCGCCCATCTCCTTAAGATAGTAGGCTTTGTTGTATTTCCCAAATACCGGGGTTGATTTTGCTTCTTCATCACTTAGGTTATAAATGTTGTCAAATTTGGATGATAAGGAAGCAATTTGTTTCTTGGCTATTATTTTTAAAAATCGATTCAACGAGTTTAAAACTTGGTCATTTTGATCCATGATAATTTCTTCTAATTTCCTTGGTGATCCCGCCATAATAATGATTCCTGCAAAATCCCCGCCTTCTGCATCAATTCTTGGAGCTAACATCCCGCCCATGCTATGCCCAATTATAAATATTTTCTTTGCATCAATTCGCTCATCCTTCCGTAAGAAATCAGCAGCACGGAGAGCGTCTTCAATCGTCTCTTCTTTAACCGTAAGACCTGGTTCATTTCTCATTTCCTTACCATATACAAATGTTCTTTTGTCATAACGGATGACAGCAATTCCTTTTTCCGACAGGCCATCAGCAAGGTCTTTAAAAGGAGTATTTTCTCCGATTTTTTCATCCATATTACTTGGACCGGAGCCATGAACCAAAACAACTGCGGGAAACGGCCCATTTTGATTGGGAACGGTCAGTATTCCATTAAGCGGATATTTTGTATCTGTACCAATCACTATTTTTTCACCAGCCATTGTGAAGACCTCTTTCTCTTTTCAACATTTAGTTAATTATCTAAATATAGAATAACACATGTTTCAATCCCTCAAAAGAATTTAAGAAATTATTTTTGGCAGAAATGGGCGTTGGCCCATATACTAATAAGAGGTGATCGAAATGGATAGACATCTGAAACAAACATTTGATATGCGTTATTTAAAAATTGGTAATTTAGTCAATGGCGGAATTTTGCAAATTGGTTCTGGAGCTGGGCATAAACAGCGAACACAGCCTGCTGGATATACAACAGTTGGAGGTACATTAGTTGCTTTGTCATCCCCAATTGAATTTGCAGTCCCATTACAAGCACCAGTGCGTCCGAATATATAAGGGACGATTTGAACTGCTTTAAGTATCCTTTAAAAAGTAAATATTTCCACATATATGACTTCCTGTTGGAAGTCATTTTTAAATTGTTAAACTTTTTTAAAAGAAGGGCCTCTGTTCCCAGTTCCTGGCACACTTATTTATTACAAAAAAGACAGCCACGAAAAGAGACCGTCTGTTATGTGTTATTTAATATTTATTTCAAGATATATCATTATCTAATTGAAATTCTTCAATTGACTTCGCGACTGTGTGAGTAATCGGTCTCCATTCAACATCCTTAAATAGGGCTACGAAAGAGATTGGAATATAGGTAATCATAAATAGCGGAAAAGTAAATAAATATAAGATTTTTTTCGAGCTGGAGCAATGAATTTTTTTCCACTCTGTCAAGGTAGTAATGAGACCGCGAATAAATAGTATACCGTAGTTCCAGCCAAAAGATTTTAACATTAACGTCATTATAACATCAAAAGTTACTTTCCCATCTTTTGTTCCAAACAAAACAGCTAAATAGAGGATCACATTTACCAACAAGCTAATTATTGAAATGAGCATTGTAGGCATGATCGTCATTGTCATATCATAGCACGCAAACTTGTTGCGTTTTCCATGGAAGGTTCCTTTCATCAAATCCCAGCCATATTTAGCGAATACTTGATAAAATCCCTTCGCCCAGCGCAATCTCTGATGCCAGGACTGCCCGAAGGTGACCGGCTGTTCATCATAAAACACCGCATTTCCACAGTATCCGATCTGTCCGCCTTTAATGGTATGACAAATAGAAAACTCAATATCTTCTGTAAGGAGATGATGAACCCAGCCCCCATTTTTTTTGATTATTTCAGCATGTACCAAAAATCCAGTTCCGGAAATTGCACAACTCGATTTAAGGTTCATTCTTGGCATGTTTAGAAATTCAGCTTCATGAAGGAACCATAGTCCATATCCTGCAGTGATCCAGTTTTGGTCGTAATTCTTTGAATTTCGATAACTGGTAATTACCTTGTAGCCTTGATTGAATGTTTTGTTCATCTCCGATATATAATTCTCATCAAGAAGATTATCGGCATCAAAAACAAAATATCCATCATAATGTCTCGTTGAATATTCCCGTTCAATGATTTTTAACATAAAATCAAGCGCATAGCCTTTTCCAATTAATGTTTTATTGAAACGCTCCCTGACAATCGCCCCTGCTTCCTCTGCAACCAATGCGGTATTGTCTGTACAATTATCTGCTATAACGAAAATATCAAGCAATTTTTGGGGGTATTTCTGGTTTTTTATACTTTTAATTAGTTCTCCGATGACGAGTTCTTCATTTCTTGCAGCAATTATCACTGCGTATTTATGAAGTTGTGATGCTTTCGGCTTTGTTTCTTGCAAATTGTTCTTTTTAGCCTTTAAGGCTACAAACACGTATATAATCTGGTACGAGTACATGAATGCAAGTAGTAGAAATATAAAAAAATTAAAATCATTAATAAAAGTTGTTATCGTTATGTCCACGCTGCCCTCCTACAATTTATACAATTTATTGATCGCATTACACTGCTACTATCTTTTTCCGGATGAAAATACAGTAATAATCGTACATCTCAAGCAGCCTGTTAGCAACCTTAAAAGAAGAAATTCTTGTCCTTTTTTGAATCCAGCATATGGATATAAACTTAATTTTATGTTTTCAATAGTTAATTATATAAAAAATATTTAAAGTATTTATTAAGATTCGGTTAAGCCAAACTTAAATTTACCTCTTAAATTATAACCAATTTTCTTTTAAAAGCCAAAGTGATATAGTAAATTTGTTCAAATCAAAAGGAGAAAAACATGAAAAAAACAGCTTATAACAATCTGATTTTTTTTGGCATTGCTGTATTGTTGTTTTGGTTAAAAACATATATCAGTTATCAGCTTGATTTTAGATTGGAAACAGACAATAATCTTCAAAGGTTTTTATTATTTATCAATCCATTAAGCTCGGCTCTTTTCTTTTTAGGGTTTGCTTTCCTTTCAAAGAAGTATTTTAAGCGTCTATTGATTGGAATTCACTTTACCTTGTCTTTGTTGCTGTATGCCAATATTGTTTACTATCGTTTCTTCAACGATTTTATAACGGTTCCCGTTTTACTTCAAGCAAAATCCAATGCTGGGGGATTAGGGGCAAGTGTTGCAGGTTTAATGGCTTATTCTGATGTTCTTTATTTTAGCGACACAATCATCTTGATTTTACTAGCATGTACGCTCTTTAAAAGGGCAACTGTCAAAAACCGAAAAACCTACAAATTTGTCTTTTTAATTTCGATTATTATTTTTTTAACGAATTTAAGTCTCGCTGAAAAAGACAGACCTGACCTATTATCCCTTAACTTTGATAGAAGCTATATTGTTAAGTATTTAGGAGCTTACAATTTTACTGTCTTTGACATTTTTCAAAGCATCGAAAAATCCAGTCAGCGTGCTTTCGCTTCAAGCAGCAATCTTACAGCTATTGAGAATTACCGAAAAGCAACCTACACCCCTCCGGATCCGGCACTGTTTGGAAAAGCGAAGGGGATGAACATCATTTATGTTTCCATGGAGTCATTCCAAAATTTTATGATTGATTTAAAAATGCCGAACGGACAACTTGTTACACCTTTTTTAGACTCTTTAGCACATGATGGTAATACCTTTTATTTTGATCATTTCTATCATCAAACTGGACAAGGGAAAACATCTGATGCCGAGTTTTTAATGGAAAATTCGCTTTATCCTTTAAATCAAGGTGCAGTGTTTATAAACAATGCACAGAACATCTATCAGGCAGCCCCTGCGATTTTAAAGGGATACGGATACAATTCGGCAGTGTTCCACGGAAACTATAAGACATTTTGGAACCGGAACGTCATGTATAAGGCATTGGGATACGACCAGTTTTTTGATGCTTCTTATTACAACTTGACTCCACCAAATATCAAGAATTTTGGAATGAAGGATAAACCGTTTTTCTCTGAAAGTATGCCAATGCTTGAAAGTTTAAAACAACCTTTTTATACAAAATTCATTACGCTGTCAAATCATTTTCCATTTGAGATTGATCCAGGTGATACGAATTTTCCAAAAGGTACAACTGGTGACTGGGCTGTAGACCAATACATGCAATCCGCACACTATATGGATGAAGCATTGCAGCAATTCTTTGATGTACTTAAAAAAGCTGGATTATACGACAAATCGGTTATTATTCTTTACGGAGATCATTATGGACTTTCCAGTAATAATTACCCTGCCATGGCAAAATTACTTGGAGTTGCCAATATCACTCCAATAATGGACTCAAATCTTCAGCAAGTACCATTGTTCATCCATGTTCCTGGTATAAAAGGCGGAGTGGAACATCAAGTGGGCGGAGAAGTCGATGTTCGTCCAACCCTACTTCATCTTCTTGGGATTGATACAAAAGACTATATTGAATTTGGATCCGATCTATTATCGCCAAGCCACCGGAATTGGGCAGCATTTAGGGATGGAGATTTTGTCTCAACCGATTTGATTAAATCCGGAGATAAATGCTACAGCGTCGCTACAGGTAATCTCACTGCTGACCAAAAGGCTTGCAATACCATAAGTACTAAAGTAACAAATGAACTCCATTTGTCAGATATGGTCGTTACCCAAGATTTACTGCGCTTTTATCATCCGAAAGGTTTTAAATCGATAAATCCGAGTGATTATCAATATTTAGGTCCAACAAATGTACCAAAAAAAAATTGAAAGACATGAAAATGTACAATAAAAATAAGCATACAAGCTGACACCATTTATGTATTACCGAATGTAGGGTAAGTCTGTTCAGAAACAGGCTTGCCCTATGGAATCCATCCTGAAATTTGTAAAACCGTTAAAGCGATTTCAATGACAATAAGTATGACAACAATCCACTCAACGAATAATCCCCGAATGGAGTGGCTGATGGTGGAAAAACCGTCAATAATGTTATACAGCGTATCCGTTTTGCTTTTCAAAATTTTATGTCGATCGCTCAACTCAAAAAATTCCAACATTCTGTCGTAAAATTCATTAGCATTACTGCTGGTCCAAGTAATATCAGGCTTATCCAAAATCATGATATATGCCAGGGTGTTATAGTCGTGGCGGAGAATTTTAGCAGTTGTTCTTGCGAGTTCTTTATTTCCTATTCTCAGCTTTCCTTTTTCAAGACGGTCAATCATATGTTCGAGCTTATCTTCGATGATACCTAATTGCTCCTCCGTTTTTTCAAGTGCAACTGATTTTGCGAGGACAGTAGAAATTAATTCCGGATAAAAAAGCTCATATTCAGGAACAATAACATATTCATCGGTCAGTTCAAGGTTTGCAGTTTCACTAATGTGAAGGCTATAATCATCCGTATACCTGCCTATTTCATGAAGGTCAATATCAGGCTCAAACGATTGGAGATAGCTAAATAAAACGTTTATTTCGCTGTCATTGGAGTGATTAATAAGGACGACACTTCCAAAAGAAAAAACAAGCACACTCGCAGCTTCACTCACTTCTTTGCCCAGAATGGATTGAAGGATGCTACTTCTCAGTATTAAAGGTTCTTCCCAGGTGAACTTTTTGGGAATACCGCATTGTAAAGCAATTTTGTTTAAATCAATTTCATTTGTAATTGCAAATGCTTTAAAAGATATATTCTTTATTTTAATCCCTCCATTCACAGATTGGGTATACTTTCATTTAATTCTATTTTTTACAACAATTCAATCTATTTATTCAAAACTCCACCCAAATTTTTCAAATTATTGAATGAAGAAAACGAATTCCTAAATTCTTTTTATCTGATCAAGTTAAAAAACCAGATTCAATAACTGAATCTGGTCAGGCTCTCGAATAACTTTCGGGAGCTTTTTTTTATTCTTCTTTAATAATTAACCGCGTTAAATTTTTACAAAATGATTAGTATAACGGCTTTTGACATGTCTGTTGATGGGCGCTCCAGGCACTTCGCTTTCCGCCGGGGTATAGGGGAGCCTCCTCATCGCTTCGCTCTTGCGGGGTCTCCCCAGCCCCGTACTCCCGCAGGAGTCTTCGTGCCTTCCGCACCAATCAACAGAGTGTTTAAATAAAGACCTTCAGCTGAACTAATAAATACAAAAAGCGGTGAATTCAATGTTTAAGCCAAAAGATTCTAACGGCCAATTAGAACAAATGTTGTTTACATCTGAATTTTAGGCTTAAATTCAATTCACTGAGCAAGATTAGAAAAAGTGTGTTGCACTACTCTAGGTTGATTTGGCACCCGGTTGATTGGAGCGGAGGGCACTCGACTCCTGCGGGATCAAGAGGTCACTGGAGACCCCACAGGCGCCTAAGCGCCCGAGGAGGCTCCAGGACCTCCCCGCGGAAAGCGAGTGCCAGGAGCGGAAATCAACCGGCCCATTTACAGGGGCATCAATTAATTTTGTATTTAGAATGGCTGACAATATAAAATTATATCTTTTTACATTGCCCGACCAATAATCTTTATATTGGCTGTGTTCTCAATTTCGTTTTTTTCTCAGTCTTCCTCAATTCGATTGTATTCAACCTCCATACGCTTTATAGAATAGTTGATTTCCATATTGCTCGTTCTCTGAATACAACTTCTGTTTCAATGAATCCTTGTCAATATAATAATAGCCTTCCCGATTTATGAACACATAT
>JAUZQA010000090.1 GCA_030705665.1 Bacillota bacterium | reverse complement strand
GAAACAGTACTTACATTTGGTTCAGAACCATATTCCTGTTTAAACTTTGTTTTTAAATTGGCAATCTCATCTTTGGATAATACACCCTTCAAACGTGCTGCCCCAATATCATTGTTTTTGCCGGCAAGGGTAATATCATCTGTTTTTAAATTCAATTTTTCAAATGAATTCTTTACTTGCTGTGTTGTAACAGGCTTGTTCGATAAAACTTCAACCCGTGTACCGCTTGTAAAATCAATGGCCAGATTCAAACGGAATACAATAAGAACAATCAAGCCAAGAGTCAAAAGAGTTCCGGATATAATGAAAAATGTTTTTCTATGCTTCACAAAATCAATTTTATCAAATTTGGTTGGCAAATCGAGTGTATCTACATTTTCTTCAAGTTTGTGAATTTCAGATTGTTTTACGCCAAACCACGTTTGTTTTTTGTTTAAGTAGCGGCTGTGAACCCATAATCCAAGTAAACCCCGAGAACCATAAACAGCCGTCAAAAAGCTTAAAACAACGCTCAAGATTAGCATTGTTGCGAAACCTTTTACCGAACTTGTCCCGAAATAGAATAGAACAGCAGCTGTTAAAATGGTATTTAAGTTCGAATCGAGAATCGCTGTAAAGGCATTTTTTTCACCCGCCTGGAAAGCCGACTTAATCGATTTTCCAACCTTAATTTCCTCTTTTATTCGTTCATAGGTGATAATATTGGCATCTACCGCCATACCAACCCCGAGAATTAAGGCCGCTATACCCGGCAGGGTCAGTACAGCGCCCATCCAGTGGAAGATCAATAGGATTAAATAAATATATATACTTAAGGAAACAACAGCGATAAAACCAGGGAAACGATAGTAAACAAGCATAAATAAATAGATAATAACAATACCAAGAAGGCCGGCTATAACGGTATCTTTTAATGCCTGCTGACCAAATTTAGCACCGACTGATGTAGAATAAACTTCCTTCAATTGTACTGGAAGTGCCCCTGCATTTAATAGAGAAGCCAAGTCCTGAGCTTCTTTTGGAGTGAACTTACCAACAATTGAAACAGAATCTTGGTTGAATACTTCTTTCACAGATGGTGCAGATAAATATTTTGGATTCTTTTTTGTTACTTCATTTTTAAAGGAATCACCCTTTTTATAATCAAGCCAAATAACAAGGAAATTATTAGGAGCCTCGTTTAAAATTTGTTGTGTTACTTTACTGAATTTGCTTGCGCTCTTTAATTTTAACGATACACTTGGATTTCCGCTTTCATCAAATGTTTGTTTTGCCCCGCCTTGGACTAAATCCGTTCCATCCATCATCAGCTTGTCGTTTGCATCACGGAAAGTCAAATTAGCTTCTGTTGACAAAATCTTTCGGGCCTGGTTTTGGTCCGTAACACCGGCTAACTGCACCCGAATCCGATTGTTGCCTTCAATTTGAATGCTAGGTTCATTTACACCTAAAACGTTAATCCGTTTATCAAGTGCCTGAGCTGTTGCAGTCATCGCTTCTTTGTCAATGATTTGACCTTTTTTAGCAGGATGGACTTCATACAATACTTCAAAACCACCTTGAAGATCCAGTCCAAGCTTCAAATTTTTGAGAATGTTCTGAGTTGTGGTACCCATCAGACTTCCTGCTAATACTAAGATTAGCAAAAAGGCGATAATTCTACTCCGTTTTACCATTATGTACAGTTCCTCCTTAGGCAAAAAGCCAAAGCCTTTAAAAAACTAAAGGTCATTGTTTTCATTATGAAATAAGTTGGAGTGGCTGTCAATTTCCCTTAAAAAAATTAACAATTATTTAAAAAGTTCTTTCCAATCTTCTTCGTTATCTAATGAAAACTCTGCGGCTTTATATAACTCTACTGTTGCAAAGTTCATATAATCACTTACTTTTACGGAAAAGATATCCTGAATAGCTTGATGCAATTTCATCTCTTCTGTCACTTTTTTCCATTTCTTTTTAAGAAGATACTCCCATAGCTGCGGTTCTGAAATGTCCCTATACCCTAGTATCTGGAATTCCTCAAGTTTACTTTGTAAAGCCGGTCCAACCTGATTTCGCAAATATTCATAGTTATTATTATTTATTTCCACAATATTTACCTCCCCCGCTAATGAAAATCAACTAATCAAAATTCAGCTCCTTGTCATGCTTTGTCCACCCCGTTGCATATAGTTAATTGTATATGAATTCTTCTTTTTTGAGAAGGTGGGAAGTGGATGTCAAAGTTTTTAAAAGGAACTTTTATTTTATTAATAGCAGGGTTAATTACTAGGGTTCTTGGCTTTATAAACCGAATCGTGATAGCCAGGAGTATTGGTGAAGAGGGCGTTGGATTGTATATGATGGCTTTTCCAACTTTTATTCTTGTTGTAACCATTACACAGTTAGGTCTGCCTGTTGCCATCAGTAAAAATATTGCCGAAGCAGAAGCAAAGGGAAATCATGCTGAAATAAAAAAAATTCTTGTTGTCTCATTAGCCACTACCCTTGGCTTGTCGTTAATCTTTACACCAGCCTTGATCTTTTTGGCACCCTATTTAGCCAAATCACTTTTTACTGATCCAAGAACCTACTATCCATTGATCGCGATCTCACCTGTTATACCCATGATTGCTGTTTCCTCCGTACTGCGCGGATATTTTCAAGGAAGACAAAATATGCGGCCTGCGGCTAACTCACAAATTTTTGAACAAGTAGTTCGCATTACCTTAATTGCCGTTTTAACAAAAGCATTCCTACCTTATGGTATTGAATACGCTGCTGCAGCTGCAATGTTCTCTTCCGTTATTGGCGAGCTAATTTCCTTAATATATTTAATGACAACCTTTAAGCTGAAAAAACGATTTAAAGTTCGCAAAAACTTTTTTAAATCCATTCAGGCCGGAAAACAAACATTTAAAGATTTAATGGAAATTGCTATTCCTACTACAGGGAGCAGGCTGATCGGATCTGTTTCTTGGTTTTTTGAGCCGATTGTCGTGGCACATAGCCTCGCCCTTGCAGGTGTGACTGCAGTCGCTGCAACAAAGCAATACGGAGCATTGACGGGTTATGCGCTGCCATTATTAATGCTCCCCTCATTTGTCACTTTATCATTGGCAACCTCACTGGTACCTGCCATTAGCGAGGCCAACTCGAGGAATAATCATCAATTAATTGAATACCGCTTGCAGCAGGCACTCCGCTTTGCATTTTTAACGGGTGGACTAGCCGTTATCGTTCTTTATGTATTAGCCGACCCTCTGATGCAGCTGATGTATAATTCGACCAAGGGGGCTTATTTTATTCGCGTAATGGCTCCATTTTTTCTTTTTTATTATTACCAAGGTCCCTTGCAGGCAGTCCTGCAAGCTTTAAATCTTGCGAGGGCAGCCATGATCAATAGTTTAATAGGGGCAGTCGTCAAAACCGCGGTCATCTTTTTACTTGCTTCGCAGCCTTCCTTTGGGATTACAGGTGCAGCTTTAGGAATAATGGTTGGTTTTGTTTTAGTAACAATCTTGCATTTTGCAACCGTGTTAAAAAGGATTTCATTTTCTTTCTATCTTTTTGATTACCTAAAAGGCTTTCTATCCATGGGTGTATCAGGCTTGATTGGCTATTGGTTATTTTCCAATACCCTTTTAGCGGAACATCTGGTTATACGAGTATTATCATCGGTCACCGGAATGAGTCTTTCTTATTTGATCTTCCTTATCTTGTTCGCTCTTTTGAAAAAAGACGATTTTAAACGAATCCCTTATATTGGGAACATACTCGCGAAATTTTGTTTATGGTAATCGAAAAAGAGGATGAAATCGTCCATTCATCCTCTTTACGATTCGTCCATCATATCAATGAAAAACCTCCCATTTTCAAAACTGCAAAAAGAAATTTTTTTAATATCCTGATACCCCAGCTTTCTTAACTCCTGCCGCAGCCAAAGATTCGTCTTATTCATGCTGGTTAAATGATCTTCGTTAATCACTCCGTCGATAATTAACGGAATCGTTATATCCCCTTCTTTATTAACATTTTTCTCTTTTTCAAAGACTGATAACTTCCCTGAAGCCTCCAAAATCGCAAATTCCACATCTGAAATTCTCTGGATATCCTTTTCCCTTAGCTGCATCAATAAATCATCGAAATTGTACCGCTGTTTCCGCATTGCCTTTTCATCGATCCTACCGTGATTAATAATCATCGTTGGTTTTCCATCCACAAAATCCCTAAACCGCTTGCTTTTTAAAGAAATGACGGCAAATAGGATTTGAATGAACATTAACACAAACATTGGAAAAATGGTATGGGTGACCGGATCTTTTGTATCCTCGATTCCTACTACTGCCATCTCAGCAATCATAATAAAAACGACCAAATCAAGGATACTTAATTCGCCAATTTCCCTTTTACCCATTACTCGAAAAATGATGAGAATTAAAATATAAAGCATGATCGTTCGAAAAAGTATAATGATGTGTTCATCCATTTTTGGTCGCCCCTTTTCAACCTCTATTTTTTATCAAATCATACAAAAAGATTAACGGAATTTTATTCCATTATTGTTCAAAAAGTCATTCTATTTGCTGGGCTTGGGGAATACGCTTGTACTAGGAGCGAAACTGCTTATCGTTGCCACATCAATCAGTTTAGGATTTTTGCATTAAGGCATTGGAAAGGGGAGAACGAAGATCGAAACAAAAAGTTTTGGTACTGCCGTATTATACGGCATCATTTTTATTTTTCTATTTGCCGCCATTAGCAGCTTAATTATTTCTATCATTTTAAGATTCACAACTGTTCGCGAGGGATCACTTCAATACTTAACTACTGCCCTATCCTTTATTGGGCTGTTCGGCGGCGGATTTTTATCAGGTGGAAAAAGAAAGCAAAAAGGGTGGCTAATTGGCGGGTTAACAGGGCTGGTTTACTCTCTCGTTATCTTCTTATTTCAATATTTGGGGTACGATCGTCTCTTTAACCTTGAACAGCTTATTTATTATGTCTGTTATACTCTTATCTCGATGATGGGTGGTATTTTAGGGGTTAATTTGTCAGGAGGCAGCTCCAGAACAGCATAAAAAAAGGAAGCCGTATCTGGCTTCCTTTTTTTGTTCATAATTAATCTTTCTTTTCTAATGTAACTTCTTTTGCTGAAGCTTCCTTAACAGGAGCTGATTTTTCTGGAGCAGCCTCTACTACTTCACGAATAGCTGAGCGCTCATAAGTCAAACGGCTGCCATCACCGCATTTAATGACTGCTTTATTATCATCGATTGAATCGATAAAACCATGCAATCCGCCAATTGTAACGATTTTGTCACCTTTTTTAAGGCTGCTTTGCATTGTTTGCACTGACTTTTGCCGCTTCTGCTGCGGACGGATTAATAAGAAGTAAAACAAAACAAACATTATGATCAGTGGTGCAATTGTTCCTATATTTCCCATGTTGTGTCCCTCCTTTCATCTATTAAAAATTCTTTGCGTCTGGCTTATTGAAGCCATAACGTTCAAAAAATTCTTCTCTGAAATCACCAAGCTTGTCTTCCCTAATAGCTTGTCTGACTTGCTCCATTAATTTTAGCAGAAAATAGAGATTATGGTAAGTCGTTAATCGAATTCCAAATGTTTCGTCACAACGAATTAAATGGCGGATATATGCCCTGCTATAATTTCGGCATGTATAGCAATCACAATGTTCATCAATTGGACGAAAATCACGGGCAAATTTTGCATTCTTCACCACAAGTCTTCCTTCGCTTGTCATGAGTGTTCCGTTTCTGGCAATTCGGGTTGGCAATACACAATCAAACATGTCAATGCCGCGAATAGCACCATCAATTAAGGAATCCGGTGAACCTACTCCCATTAAATAACGAGGTTTATTTGCTGGAAGTAATGGAGTTGTAAATTCGAGAACCCGATTCATGATTTCTTTCGGCTCTCCAACGGATAATCCGCCAACAGCATAGCCAGGAAAATCGAGCGAAACAAGGTCGCTTGCGCTTAACTTGCGAAGTTCTTCGTACTCTCCGCCTTGAACAATGCCAAAGATCCCTTGATCTTCGGGGCGCTGATGTGCTTTTAAACAGCGTTCAGCCCAACGTGATGTTCTTTCCACTGACTTTTTCATGTATTCGAATGTAGCAGGATAGGGAGGGCATTCATCGAATGCCATCATAATATCAGAGCCTAGGGCATTTTGGATTTCGATCGCTTTTTCAGGAGATAAAAATAACTTATCTCCGTTTAAGTGATTGCGAAAATGAACACCTTCCTCTTCAATTTTTCGAAATTCACTTAAGCTAAAAACTTGAAATCCTCCGGAATCGGTTAGGATGGCACGGTCCCAATTCATAAATTTATGCAGCCCGCCTGCTTCTTTTACAATTTCATGGCCAGGGCGGAGCCATAAATGATATGTATTACTTAAAATGATTCCCGCTCCCATTGTTTTTAAATCCTCTGGGGCCATTGTTTTAACAGTGGCCAGAGTTCCAACAGGCATAAAAGCCGGGGTGTCAAAAGAACCATGAGGAGTATGAACTCTCCCTAATCTTGCTCCTGTTTGTTTACAGGTTTTAATAAATTCATAACGTATGGCAGTCAAAAAACTGTCTCCTTCCATTCAATTGTATCTTTTGGCTGTGTTAAACTTGGCAGTTGATTGGAGCTCCAGGCGCTTCGCTTTCCGCGGGCGTGCCGGGGAGCCTCCTCGGCGCTGAAGCGCCTGTGGGGTCTCCCCAGCCCCGTACTCCCGCAGGAGTCTTCGCGCCTTCCGCTCCAATCAACAGGTTGAAAAATCAACTATACTTTTTAACACAGCCGTCTTTTAAATTATCAACATGGCATCGCCAAAGCTGAAAAAGCGATAGTGTTCCTTTACTGCAGTTTCATAAGCATTCAAAATATGGTCCCGTCCTGCCAAGGCACTAACTAACATTATAAGCGTCGACTTTGGTAAATGGAAGTTGGTGATTAATCCATCAATTGCCTTCCATTCGTAACCAGGGTAAATAAAGATATTGGTCCACCCGCTTGCTTCCATAAATCGCCCATCATTTTTAGACGCAATCGTTTCAAGCGTCCTTGTAGAAGTGGTCCCGACGCTGATAATTCTGCCCCCTGAATCCTTGACATCATTCAGCAGCTTTGCGGTCCCTTTCGTCATTATATAAAATTCGGAGTGCATTTCATGCTCGAGAACATTTTCTACACTTACAGGCCGGAATGTTCCCAGTCCAACATGTAAAGTAATAAACGCGATATGTACGCCCATTTCTCTAATTTCATCTAATAATGCTTCGGTAAAGTGAAGACCTGCAGTTGGAGCGGCGGCAGAGCCTGGCTCGCGGGCATAAACAGTTTGATAACGGTCCTTATCTTCAAGACGCTCTTTAATATAAGGCGGCAGCGGCATTTCCCCTAACTGATCCAATACTTCCAAAAAAATACCGTCATATTGGAATTCAAAAATTCTTCCGCCGTGATCTAATGTTTCGATACAAACTGCTTTTAACAGTCCTTCACCAAATTCGATTTCAGAACCTTCTTTGATTCTTTTCGCTGGTTTCACCAGTGTTTCCCATTTATCTCCTTCAAGCTGTTTTAACAAGAGAACTTCGATATGGGCTCCCGTATCTTTTTTGGTGCCAAACAAGCGGGCAGGCAGCACCTTAGTATCGTTTAAAACAAGGCAATCACCTTTTTTTAAATAATCTTTAATGTTTTTAAAAATCGTATGGCTGATTTCTCCCGATTGTTTGTTTAAAACCATTAGACGGCTGTCGGAACGATTTTTTAATGGTACCTGGGCAATTAATTCTTCTGGCAAATAAAAATCAAATTCATCTAATTTCATTACTGACATCCCTTTAATTAATGTTATTTCTATTTGGCTCACCACTGAAAATAGAAGTGAACCTTCTATCTAAACCGGCCTAAGAAATGGAATATGACCGATAGAATGATGCTGATCACAATACATGTAACGACAGGAAAATAAAAGGTTGTATTTCCTTTTTTGATCAGGATATCTCCTGGAAGCTTCCCAAGATGTAAAAAAGGCATTAAAAAGCCAATGATAAAAATGATGGCACCTATAATCATCAGTGTCTTCGATAATCCTGTCACTCTGATGGCACCTCCATTTTAAAATGCTCATAAACTAACCTCGTTACCACTCTTCCCCTTGGCGTGCGCTGGAGAAACCCAATTTGGAGCAAATAAGGCTCATAAACATCCTCAATCGTTTCTCGTTCTTCCCCGATTGTTGCCGCAATGGTATCAAGTCCAACGGGGCCCCCACGGAATTTTTCAATAATTCCTTTAAGGAGCTTATGGTCAATGTGGTCGAGACCCAGCCGATCGACTTGAAGTCTTTCCAATGCCTCATTTGCTAAGGGGAGATCAATAACTCCATTTCCTTTTACTTGGGCAAAATCCCGGACTCTTCGAAGGAGCCGATTGGCAATCCGTGGAGTCCCTCTTGATCTTCTTCCAATTTCTGAGGCGGCTTCATCACTTATTTCAGTTTCAAACAATTCTGCTGTACGCTTAACAATGTTCGTCAATTGATCTACTTTATAATACTCGAGTCTCGCCAAAACTCCAAATCGATCACGCAGCGGAGCTGAGATGGCCCCCGCTCTTGTCGTAGCTCCAATTAACGTAAATGGAGGCAGATCAAGCCGTATCGAACGGGCACTCGGCCCCTTTCCGATCACAATATCTAAGCAAAAATCCTCCATAGCGGGATAAAGCACCTCTTCAATGGATCTTGGCAGACGGTGTATTTCATCAATAAATAACACATCACCTGGCTCTAATGCAGTTAGAATTGCAGCTAAATCACCTGGTCTTTCGATGGCAGGTCCCGATGTTGTCCGAATATTCACCCCCATCTCATTCGCTATAATCGTCGCAAGTGTTGTTTTTCCTAACCCGGGCGGGCCATATAAAAGAACATGGTCTAATGCTTCTTGTCTCAGTTTAGCCGCTTCGATAAAGATTTCTAAATTTGCTTTTACTTTATCCTGACCAATGTATTGCTTTAAATTTTGAGGACGAAGACTTTGCTCGAGACTCACTTCACTTGGATCAGCCTGACTTGAAATAATTCTTTCTTCCATTAATGATCACCCTATTTTAAAAGCCTTTTTAATGCATTCTTAATATATTGATCGGTCGATAAGTTTTCTTTTCTTAAATCTGGAGAAATCTTCTTAATTTCCTTGTCTGAATACCCAAGTGCTTTTAAAGCCAGAACTGCTTCTTCAAATGCCCCCGAACCTGATGCTTGTGCTGCTGCAATTTCCTCCACATTAAATAAGCTTGGGAAAAAGTCGGGAACAATATTTTGCAGCTTCCCTTTTAAATCGAGAATCATTTGTCTGGCTGTTTTTTTTCCAACTCCAGGGAATTTCACCAAAAAGCTTTCATCTTCCTCTTCAATCGCTTGAACAACTTGCCCGACTTCACCAGAAGCAAGAATAGCCAGTGCCCCTTTTGGCCCGATGCCCGAAACACTTAATAATTTTGTAAACAATCCTTTTTCTTCCCTTGACTCAAAACCATATAATGCAATGATGTCCTCCCGAACATATTGATAGGTATAAATGGTTACATTCTGTTTCATTTTCCCAGAATAAGTAAACGGATTTGGTGTTGAAACTTGAAAACCCAGCCCGTTATTTTCGATCACAATGTATTCCGGGCATATATATTCAACCGTTCCTTTAATAAACTCGTACAATTGGTTTCTCTCCCCAAGCCTCTGCCATCCTGCTGAATGCAGCATGCGGATGAGCAGGACCATCATTCTTTAATATTGGTTTCAATAGCTGTATTACATTCTATCATATTAAGCAGTGCTTGATGAGTAACTAGCAAAAAAACCAGGCTGAGAAGTCAGTCTGGTTTTACGAATAATATGATTATCCTCCATCAGTTGAGTACGGTTTAAACGTTTCTAATACCTTTACGTAGCGATCCTTATTTTTTACAGGGATCCCATTCAACAGCTCTTTCTGTTTGCTGCTCTCCAGTTTTTTGATATCTATTTGAAAGAAAGATTGGATTATTCTTGATTGATCTGGTTTTCCGTTAAAAATGGTTAATACACCTTTATCCGAAATGCCAAAATAGCCGTTTGATTTGAGCAGCGGTGAAATATCATCCACTTGTCTGCTAAATACGATTTCCGACTTATCCATGTCTTTTAGCTTCCACTGATCGTATTTTGCCCAAAAGTTTTCAAGAGAAAAAATGTTTTCTTGAACAATTTCCTCGCTAACTTCTCCATCAAGGTAGACTCTTTCAAGGACAATCTTCATTGTAAGAGGTTCCGACTTTTGGTTGTCCATTGCAGCGGCGGAGCCAACTATCATGATACTCGGTACCCTTCCAATTAGCATCAAAAGAATAACGGCACTAACTGCTATAGTAGCTTGCATGAAAGCCGTTCGCTTGAACCTCATGAGGATCACCTCTAATTCTAAAAAAATATATTCTTTGTTCCGTTTATAGTTTAGCCACTTTTGCCCAATCTATCCTGCAAAAAAAATAAAAGCGGCGGCCCAGCTGGGTCGCCATCTTCCATTTATTTTGTGCCAGCCCTAACCCCCGTTTGATTATTTCGGTCACGGCTAAACGTTCCTTCATCTGTCAAAACAGTAACTTTTCGATTATTTACTAAGGGTTCTACCGCTTTTCGAATGGCTTTCTTTGT
>JAUZQA010000009.1 GCA_030705665.1 Bacillota bacterium | reverse complement strand
TGTAATTGCAAATGCTTTAAAATATATATTCTTTATTTTAATCCCTACATTCACAGATTGGGTATACTTTCATTTAATTCTATTTTTTACAACAATTCAATCTATTTATTCAAAACTCCACCCAAATTTTTCAAATAAATTGAATGAATTAAACGAAATCCTAAAGTCTATTTATCTGATCAAGTTAAAAAACCAGATTCAATAACTGAATCTGGTCAGGCTCCCGAAAAACTTTCGGGAGCTTTTTTTATCCTTCTTCTTTAATAATTCACCGCGTTAAGTTTTTACAAAACGATTAGTTTAACGGCTTTTGACATGTCTGTTGATTGGCGCTCTAGGACCTCCCCGCGGAAAGCGAGTCCCCGGAGCGGAAATCAACCGGTCTATTTGCAGGGGCTATCATTTAACCTCCATACGCTTTATAGAATAGTTGATTTCCATATTGCTCGTTCTCTGAATACAACTTCTGTTTCAATGAATCCTTGTCAATATAATAATAGCCTTCCCGATTTATGAACACATATTTTTTCTGTTTTAATTCGGTTATTGTTCGACACACCGTTTCTCGTGAGGTGCCAATCATTTTCGCTAAATCACTGCAGGTAAACTTTGTCTTCAATTTATATCCTTTTTCTGTTTGTTCACCATTTGATTGACAAAGCCTGATAAGAAGTAAAATGATTTTCTCATAAGTATCATGAAAAAGGTGTCCTTCCAATCTTTCCTCCAAATCGGTAATTCTTTCTCCAAGGCAATTAAAAATTTTCATACAAAGCTTAGGAAAAAAAACAAGGATTTCTTCAAAATGCTTAATTGGAATGGATATTACATATGTATCTTCCAGAACTTCTGCATAAGAAATGTGGGATCCTTTTCTCATAAATCCGATATAAGGAAACATTTCTCCCGGTTCCAGGACATAAATAATAAACTCCTTGCCAGTGGGATTCTTTTTATATACTTTTACCTTCCCATCACAAATAAAAAAGATATGTTCAAGTTGGTCCCCTTCCATAAAAATATGCTTTTTTTTCTTGTAGGGCTGGATTTGAGCTACGTCTGCAAATAAAGTAAGCTCTTCTCTAGTCATATCTTTAAATAAAGGGATAGCTGATAACCACTTTACAATTTTCTCTTGTTTCCACATGGAATAATCACCTCCAAAAATAAAAGGGGAGCTATGTCTAGCAAGTGTTCACCTTATTTGCTTCCAGTTATATGGCAGGTGCTGCATGCTGTCGATACTTTACGTACTTTGTGACATTTAATACAATCTTCCATCTTCGGCTTAATAAAACTATCATTATATACAACCTGTTTGGCCTGTGCCGAATTCCATTTATCATATTCTGATTTTAATGTTTCTTTGCCCTCTGAAATGCCTCCATGAACCACATTATAATGGCATTGCACACATAAGACGCCTTTTTCTAAGTGTTTTTGATGCGGAATGACCACTATGCCATTCACCGTTTGAGCTGTTGTTTTATTCTTCATATTGTGGCATTTTTCACATACCGAGTTTGGTATAGGATCTTTTATTTTAATTGGGGCCGTGTAATTGTCTGTAACCTTTTGATAGACTTGGTCAAGCCCGTTGATCTTTGCTTTTGCTTCATTGATTATTCCAGGCTGTATGTGACATTCTTTACAGGCTACCTGACTGTGTGTTGATACTTTCCATGTTTCCGCCTCAGGATTCATTTCATGACAGCTGTTACAGAATCCCGAACTTGATGTTGCTTGGGCTGTGCCGTATACAGCAAAGCCAAAGACTATCAAAATACCTAGTGTGGCTGCTAGGATTTTATATAATGTTATCCTTGAAATTTTACGATGTTTTGGTTGATTTTGCTCATCTTCCACTTCAATATTCCTCCTGTTTTTGACGATAATTTTTTTTAGCTTGGAAAATTCTAAACTCTTAAATGATATTAGATACTATGTATACCTTGAACACTGTTAATATGGTTAAAATAGATTACTTATGTTCAACACTTAACAGCTTGAACATAAGGAAGTGGAGTTTATCCACCACCAAATACGTTAATGCACTTGAGATGTTGTTGAAGATTCTTGATTTCTAGTACTAGTACTTTAAACGCTAGTTTTTTCAATATCTTTAATTATTTTCCTAACTAGTGATGGTAGAGCAATTCCACAAAACCTTTAAATTGAACCGATTTAACTTGATGATCAAGGATTATGGCAATAAACAGCGTCTATGCCAAGATCTAAAGCTGCCATTACGATGAAATGATTGATTGTTTTAGCCATATCTCCCCCTCCTTATTCAAAATCACAATTAAATCCTAATAGCTAGAAGGAACTAGTATTGTGATGGCTATCACAAGATTTTGCGGATATGTGAAAGTTCTGTGAAGGCAGTTGGAGAAACAGGATTTGAAAATATGAGCGTTTTGTGAATGTAAATACTGCATCTAACATTAAGACTATAAAGACGTAAATAAATATGCTCCTTTCAAACAAAATAAAAGGACCATTAAGGTCCTCGATACGATAATCTTTTAAAGGTTTACCTATTTATGTTCGAACTGTCTTTGCTTTCCAAATTAATTCTGGTATGAGGGGAAGATTGTTAAGTGGTACTCCAGCTGCCACCGACAATGCATTCCCGAGAGCCCCAGGCATTCCCATTAAGCCTAGTTCTCCGATCCCACGTGCTCCGTAGGGAGCATCAATCTGCGGGTTTTCAACAAAATCAACCGAGTAATTTGGATTCTCTCCATAGCGGATCGGGCGATAGGTTCTAAGCTGTGGATTTAGGACCCTCCCATATTGATCAAAATAAAAAGTTTCTCTCCCAGCGAATGCGAGTCCCATACTCATTGCACCCATAACCTGACCTAATGCTGCTTTTTCGTTAAGCACTTTCCCAGCGTCCACGACCGCTGCCGCATGAACAAGACGGTACGTATAATCTATGCGATCGAATTCTACCTCTACACCATATGCCGCTGCAGACCACTCCGGGCCGGGTTTCCCAGCACCCGTTTCCGGGTCTAAACTCGTTATATGACGTAAGATATACATCCCTCTGCCAATGATTTGACCGCCAATCGCGTTACCGTTTGGATATTTATAGCCGTAGCCAATATCCTTGAAATGAAGTCCAATCGATGGATCATCTCGTAAAAACACGCGGCTGTTCGCAACTTCCAGATCCTCCTTTGGTGCTCTCAAAACACAGGAGGCCACTTCTTTTAACTGCTTGATCACATCTTCAGCGGCATTTAAGGTAGCCCTTCCTGACATAAACGTTCCTCTGCTGGCAACAGTCTTAAAATGTTCCGGTGTTGTCTGGGTATCGACTTCCATACGAACGTGAACGTGATCGATATCCATTTTCAGTCTTTCAGCGAGAATTTGAGCAAGGACAGTTTTTGTTCCAGTACCAATTTCGATAACACCTGTCATCAAATTAACACTTCCATCACGATTAAAGGTGATAATGGCGCCTGAGGGGGCGTTTGCATCTATCGTAGACGTTTTCCAGCTGCAGCTTACAGCTTTTACCTGAACGAAACGTTCATCAATCTCTTCAATCTGGCCTTCATCCCACTTAATTAATTCTCTTAATCTCTCAATACACTGTGGCAGGTTTCCCAGATTGCTTTTATTCAAATGAACTCTGGTCGGCGTCGTATCTCCTGGCCTAATAGCATTCAAGTAACGAAGCTCAAGCGGATCCATCTGAAGCTTTTGTGCAAGTAAATCCATCGTTCTTTCAATGACAAAGGTAAGCTCGGAATGGGAAAATCCTCTAAATGGCGCCGCATACGGATGGTTGGTATACATACAGTACGAATCACACCAAACATTCTCAACATCATAGGGGCCCGTGCAGTCGACAGCCCCTGATCTCGTTACATCAATCGCTTTATCGGAATAGGCACCCCCATCCCATAAATAACGGATTTCCATCACTTTAATTTTCCCATTACGATCTGCCCCAAATTTAACTGTTGCATCCAGTCCAATGTGACTTGGCGATGTAATAATATCCTCTTCACGAGTATTCCAGACCTTTACGGGTCTGCCGCCGACGGCCTTTGAAGCCAAGTAGGCCCATATTTCAAGCTGAACGGGAGCCTTACCGCCATAAGCTCCTCCTACAAACGGCGTTTTTACAACAATTTTTCCAATATCCTCACCAAAGTACTCAGATATAAGTGTTTTAACCATAAAAGGGGCCTGAGATGAGGTCATAATATTGATTATTCCATCAGGCAATATCTCGCAAGTTGCACATCTGGTTTCCATTGCGGCATGGTCCGAAGGGGCAAAGGAATAATTCGCTTCTACCGTTACCTCACTGTCAGCCCATCCTTTTTCCATACTCCCTTTGCGAATTTTTATAAGGCTCGCAATGTTGGTTCCCGCAACCGGGCTGGAATCTTCTTCTTTTTTATAGTCGCCTAACTTTTCATGGACGAGCGGAGCATCCTTTTGAAAAGCCTGCGTGGGGGAATTTACTACTGGCAATAATTCATAGGACACCTTGACCAGTGCTGCAGCTTTCATCGCCTGGTCAGCTGTATCAGCGACAACTAATGCAACTGGTTCTCCGTGATAACGAACTTTATCAACAGCAATTGGGGGACGGTCACGAATTGCTTCCCCAATAAGCGGCAAATTTTCTCCCGTAACAATCGCTCTAACTCCTGGTACATGATACGCTTCTGATGTATCAATCGCCTTGATCCTGGCGTGCCCATATGGACTAATAACCTTTCTAACTGAAAGCATGCCGATTGATTGGTAATCATGCGTGTATTTCGCCCGACCGGTGACTTTATCCCACGCCTCTTTACGAATGACACTTTTTCCAATTACATTCAAGTCATTCCCTCCTACCCATCGGTTTTCTAAAAACCACTCCATTCCCAGTACATTCATATTCGTTAACATTAAGATAAATACAGTTACAAGGAAAATTAATAAGGAAAAAGGAAAACGAGTGAACGAAAAGGTTCACTCGTTTTCCTTTTTATTTTTATACCCACTGAATGGATCCGAACTCACCATGTGGATGGTTTTCTAATTTATATCTTCTATACTCATATTCTAATTTCGATAGTGGCATATCATAAAGCTGTTGATCTTCTTTATTATAAACATTAAAAAAAATTAATTTATTGATCAGTTTTTGCCGCTTCTTATCATCGTTTTTTCTCATCAGAAACACCCCTTAAGTGTTACAAATTCTTCACGCGAACAACTTTGCAATTTGTTTATTTGATTAATCTTATTTTAAACTTATAATTCACATCTGTAAAGTATGAATTAAAATAAAAATAGTGATAGTCACCATAAACAAACATCTTTTTAGTGACTATCACTTGTATATAAGAGGGTGTCCCAAGAGTAAATTCTTCTGAGCAACCTCTTTAACCTTATATTAACGATTTCTCAAGGATTTCTACCACATCTAATGTTTGGACTTTTTCATCAACTTCTTTTGCCTTCGTTCCATCACCGATCATCGTTAAACAGTAAGGACATCCTGTACTAATGACAGTTGGATTGGTTTCAAGAAGCTGCTCCGTTCTTGCTACATTGATTCGCGTTCCGGTCTGTTCCTCCATCCACATAAGCCCCCCGCCGGCACCGCAGCACATTGCTGTTTCCCGTTTCCTTTCAGGTTCTACCACTTTAACACCAGGGATGGATTTTAAAATTTCACGTGGGGCATCGTACACATTGTTGTAGCGCCCTAAATAACAGGAATCATGGTAGGTAATCGTTTCATCCACATCATTCTTCGGTGCCAGTTTTCCTTCTCTTATTAAGTTTGCCAGCAATTCAGTGTGATGAAATACTTCCGCTTCTAAACCAAACTCAGGATATTCATTTTTTAGTGTATTAAATGCATGCGGGTCAATCGTTACGATCTTTTTAACATTATACTTTTTAAAGGTTTCAATATTGGCATTGGCTAACTCTTGGAATAAAAACTCATTTCCAATCCTTCGCGGTGTATCTCCAGAGTTCTTTTCTTCATTTCCAAGGATCGCAAGCTTCAATCCGGCTAGCTTCATCACTCGGGCAAAGGATTGGGCAATTTTTTGACTGCGGTTATCATAGGAACCCATTGAACCGACAAAGAAAAGGATATCAAACTCTTCCCCTGCTTTTTTCAATTCTTTTACAGTAGGAACGGATACATCCTCTAACGAATCACGCCAATTTGCCCGTTCTTTTCGGTTCATTCCCCACGGATTCCCTTGGCGTTCAATATTCGTTATTGCCCGCTGTGCATCCGGATTCATTTTTCCTTCCGTAAGAACGAGGTAACGGCGCAAATCGATGATTTTATCCACATGCTCATTCATGACAGGGCATTGGTCCTCACAGTTTCGGCATGTTGTACAAGCCCAAATTTCTTCTTCTGTAATAACATCGCCAATTAAACTAACGTTTTCCAATGAGACTGCTGCCTCTTTAGCACCGCCCATTCTGCTTGCTAATGCTAACTGATTCCCTCTTGTATGCTGAAAAGCAAATGCAGGCATCCATGGCTGTCTCGAGGTAACTGCTGCACCTTTTTCCGTTAAATGATCGCGCAATTTTAAAATTAAATCTTTAGGGGAGAGCATTTTACCTGTTCCTGAAGCAGGACACATATTGGTACATCGGCCGCACTCGACACAAGCATACAAATCTAATAACTGCTTTTGGTTAAAATCTTCAATTTTACTAACGCCAAATGTTTCCTGTGATTCGTCTTCAAAATCAATCGTCGATAATTGCCCGACTTTATGGGTACGGCCTAACCAAACATTGGCAACCCCTGCAAGTAAATGGGCATGCTTTCCTTGGGGAACATACACTAAAAATCCAAGTAAAAATAAAAGATGTCCCCACCAAAAAACAAAGAATAGGGCAGCGGCAGCACTTTGCGGCAGCCAGTTAAATCCGATGGAAATTACTGAAGCAATTGGTTCCACCCAACTAGGTTCAGCCCCGAGCCATATCATATTCATCCCATTCGCTAATAACGTACAAAGCATAAGTCCAGTAAGAAAAAAATAAACAAGCCCGGCTTTAAATCCTCGTTTTAAACGAACAAGTTTTTCAATGTAACGACGGTAGAAGCCCCATGCTGTAGCGAATAAAATCATGAAGACAACTATTTCCTGAAGGAAAGTGAAATATGGATAAATTGGACCAAGCGGAAGATGGGATCCTGGTGCAAGTCCTCTCCAAATGAGATCAATGGCCCCAAATTGAACAAGCAGGAATCCATAAAAATACATGACATGCATCGTACCGCTCTTTTTATCTTTCAAAAGCTTTTTTTGTCCTAATACATTGATGAGAATAGCATCGATTCTCTCTTTGGTCGTACGGTTGAATTCAGCTTTTTTACCTAACTTAATATATTGATAGCGAGTTTTGACCAATACGGCAAATAAATAGATAGCATATCCTGTAACAATTAGGAATAGAAGAATGTTGAAAATATGTAAAGTATTCATCCTAACGCTCCTTAAAGAATTTATGAAAAGTCGAATCCCTTTCTTAGGATTCGACTTCATGAAGCAAGCAAACAGCTGCACTGTTAAACTCTTCTATCGTCTCACACTTTACGTACGTTACTTAATCGGTAAATTTATGCCAACTTTAAATGAAGCCTCTGTTTTTTCCTGCACTTCTTCAACCGATACTCCGTCCTGTGTTTCAACGAGAACCATTCCTTCTGGAGTAAAATCAAATACAGCCAAATCAGTTATTAAACGGTGCACCACTTCTTTGCCAGTTAAGGGAAGTGTACACTCCTTTTTAACTTTTGATTCTCCGTTCTTATTCACATGTTCCATAATGACAACAACCCGTTTTGCGCCGTTCACTAAATCCATGGCGCCGCCCATTCCTTTGACCATCTTCCCTGGAATCATCCAATTCGCCAAATCTCCCGTTTGCGAAACTTCCATACCCCCTAAGATGGCAAGATCGATATGACCGCCGCGAATCATGGCAAATGATTCAGCACTGTCGAAAAAAGAAGCGCCAGGTACAGCCGTCACCGTTTCTTTTCCGGCATTGATTAAATCGGGGTCTTCTGTCCCTTCTATCGGATAAGGGCCAATGCCCAATAAACCATTTTCTGATTGAAGCAAGACGTTGTATTCGCTTGGAATTTCATTGGCAATAAGGGTTGGGATCCCAATCCCTAAGTTTACATTCATTCCGTCCTGAATTTCTTGAACCGCACGTTTTACAATGGTTGATCGCGCATCCTTCAAACTACTCACTCCTTGTCTCTTTTACTTTTTCCAGGGCTGTGTGAACAATGACTTTCACACAGCCTTTGAAAAAACTATCCCTCACTTATTTCTATCTATTAAACTATAAATGCTTATCCTACAGAATGTACTTCTTGAAAAGGATTAAGCCTGTGAGACTGTCCGCCTTTCAATCCGCTTTTCATAGTTTGTACCAAGCAGAACACGTTGAACGTAGATTCCAGGCGTGTGGATTTCATCCGGAGCTAATTCTCCTACCCCTACGATTTCCTCGACTTCTGCAATTGTGATTTTTCCAGCGGTTGCAGCCAATGGATTAAAGTTACGTGATGTTTTTCGGAAAACAAGGTTTCCAAGCGGGTCGGCCTTCCAGGCTTTCACTAGAGCGAATTCGCCGACAATCGCCTCTTCTAATAAATAGGTTTTTCCGTTAAATTCCTTGTGCTCTTTTCCCTCTGCAATCGGAGTCCCCACCCCAGTAGCCGTATAAAAACCAGGTATGCCAGCGCCACCGGCACGAATTCGTTCCGCAAGTGTTCCTTGAGGGACTAGTTCTACTTCAAGTTCACCGGATAAAAACTGCTTTTCAAAAATTTTATTTTCACCAACATATGATGAAATCATTTTCTTAATTTGCTTATTTGCTAAGAGCAAACCAAGCCCCCAATCATCGACGCCACAGTTATTGCTCACGACTGTTAAATCCTTCGTTCCTTGATCTCGTAAGGCAAGAATTGCTTTTTCAGGAATTCCGCACAGGCCGAAACCACCAACGATGATTGTATCGCCATCTGAAATATCTTGGATTGCTTCTGCAAAGGAATTTACAATTTTTCCATTCTTCACGCCGAACCGCCTCCTACTAAGATTAAGTCTGTTAAATTTGACATTGAAGGTTAAAAATTAGACTGGATACACAGGGTGTTTTCGTTCAGAGAAAATGAGATACTTTGAAGAATAGGCTTCAAAACGATTGACAAGCTCCGTGCGCAATGAATTTGCTGGAATAATACCGTCAATCACCATTTCAGAAGCTAAATGATAAATATTAATATCCTCTTTATATTCCTCACGTTTTTCTTCTATGAATGCTGCACGCTCCTCTTCAGGCAGCGCAGCAATTTTATTAGCATAAACGGCATTTACGGCTGCTTCTGGTCCCATAACGGCAATTTGAGCAGATGGCAATGCAAGACATGCATCTGGTTCAAATGCCGGGCCAGCCATTGCATAAAGACCAGCACCATATGCTTTACGTACAATAACAGAGATTTTTGGAACACTTGCTTCAGCCATCGCTGAAACCATTTTCGCACCATGGCGAATGATTCCCGCCCGTTCTACCTTTGTTCCGATCATAAATCCCGGCACATCCACAAGGAACAATAGTGGAATATGGTAGGCATCGCAAAGATTAATGAATTTTGCAGCCTTATCTGCTGTATCGTGGAATAATACCCCGCCTTTGACACGCGGCTGATTGGCAATGATTCCGACCGCTTTCCCATCCATGCGGGCAAGCCCTGTAATAAGTTCGCCGGCAAAAAGTTTTTTGATCTCAAAGAAGGAGCCTTCATCGATAATCCCATTAATTAAATCAAGCATATTAAATGGAGAATTCTGATTTGCTGGAATCAGTTCTTCTAAAGGCTTCTTCAATTCTTTAGGGGCTGTAGCCTCACGAACGGGAGGTTTCTGTGAAAAATTAGCAGGGAAATAAGCTAGATAATCTCTAGCCTTTGAAATGGCCTCTTCTTCGTTTTTCGCCAGAACATCCCCGCAGCCTGAAACAGAACAATGCATGCGGGCGCCGCCCATTTCCTCGAGGGTTACTTTTTCACCAATGACCATTTCGGCCATTCTTGGAGAACCAAGATACATCGATGCATTTTTATCAACCATTATGACAATGTCACAAAAAGCTGGAATATAGGCGCCGCCGGCAGCAGATGGCCCAAACAAAATACATACCTGCGGAACTTTACCCGATAGTTTCACCTGATTGTAAAAGATTCTTCCTGCACCGCGACGGCCCGGGAACATTTCCACCTGATCCGTGATCCGCGCACCAGCTGAATCTACCAGGTATAATAATGGAACCCGAAGTTTTTCAGCAGTTTCTTGGATTCGAATGATTTTCTCAACCGTACGAGCTCCCCAAGAACCTGCTTTGATCGTTGAATCATTGGCCATCACACAGACAAGCTGGCCATTAATTTTCCCCATCCCTGTCACAACACCATCTGCAGGTAGATCCCCTGCCATACAGTTTGCAAATTGTGCATCCTCTAGTTCAAAGCCAGGATCGAATAATAATGCTAACCGATCACGGACGAACATTTTTCCCTGCTCTTGGTTTTTTTCATGATATTTAGCTGCTCCGCCCTTTTTAATTTGTTCGACTCTATCCTGAAGTGTTAGTTCTAGAGGTTTCATATCCACTGTCATTATTTTTCCTCCCCTATTAATCTATTTTTCTTATTCTCCAATGTAACTTGGAGTTCGTTTCTCCTTAAATGCCTGTAATCCTTCTAAACGATCTTTTGTTGGAATCGTCACTTCATAGGCATTTTGCTCGATGGCAAGACCGGTGTTTAAGTCAACATCATAGCCTTTATCGATTGCGAACTTTGCTTGAGCCACAGCAATCGGACCATTTCGTACAATTTGTCCAGCAATTTCTAACGCTTTATCGATTAAGCTTTCAGAAGGCACAGAATACTCTACCAATCCGATCTCAAGGGCTTCTTTTGCATCAATTCTTCTTGCCGTGAATATCAGCTCTTTGGCACGTCCTTTTCCGACTAATCTTGGCAGCCGCTGCGTACCTCCTGCGCCAGGAATTATTCCAAGTGATGTTTCCGTCAAACCCAGCTTCGCAGTTTCAGAGGCAATTCGGAAATCGCAAGCGAGCGCTAATTCAGTTCCCCCGCCAAAAGCAACGCCGTTCACAGCCGCTATGACCGGCTTCGGTAATGATTCTATCGAATTGATATTTTCGCGGATCAAGGAAACTGTCTTCCTCACCTGAACCGGATCCATTCCAGCTCGTTCTTTTAGATCTGCTCCCGCACAAAAAGCTTTGCCCCCAGCCCCTGTAATGACGATACAGCGGACTGATCGATCATATTTACATGTTAGAATAGCGTCGTAAAGCTCCTCTAGCATCTGTACCGATAAGGCATTCGCAGCTTCCGGCCTATTTAACGTAATCATCACAACTCCGTTTTCCAGCTTGTTTACTACTATCGTTTTACTCATGATCTCACCTTTCTCACACCGTATTTCCAAGCTTTCCACCCAGTTGAGCGCTGGCTGCTTGAAAACTTTTACTAGGTAAAGGTCTGCCCAGCTTCTCCTGGATAAATTGGGATGCAATGTTAAGCTTTTGCTGATCTGCTCCTGTATGAATTCCCATGGCGTGAAGCATATAGAGTAAATCATTTGTCGCCACATTACCCGATGCTCCAGGCGCATATGGGCATCCTCCTAAGCCGCCAAGGGAAGAATCAAAAATGGTAATTCCCATTTCTAACGATACTAAGATGTTGGCCAAAGCTGTTCCTCGTGTATCATGAAAATGCATCGCTAATTTTTCTGCTGGAAATCTTTTTAATAAAACTTCCAACACTTCTTGGACTTGCCTTGGATTTGCCACACCGATTGTATCCCCGAGAGAGAGCTCTTCAATGCCCATTTCAAATAATGCCTCGGAAACTCTTATCACCGCATCGATCTGAACATCTCCCTCATAGGGACAGCCAAATACGGTCGATACATACCCTCTGCTCACTTTTCCTGCTGAAATGGTTTCTCTGACCAAATCTCTTAAGATCGGGAAAGTAGCGTCAATCGTTTTATTGATATTTTTTAGGTTATGGGTTTCGCTTGCAGACATAAACACGGCTGCTTCATCAATGTCCGCTTCTAATGCCCGTTCCAGTCCTTGAAGGTTTGGAACCAGTGCTGTATAAGTAACTCCAGGCACTTTTGTAATACCAGCAGCAACGGCAGCTGCATCTGAAAGTGCCGGAATCCATTTTGGGTTTACAAAAGAGGTAATCTCAATATGTTTTAGTCCACTTTCCGACAATTGATTAATCCAAGCAATCTTATCTTCTGTTGAAATAAAAGCCTTTTCATTTTGCAATCCATCACGAGGACCAACCTCTTTAATCGTTACACCTTGTGGCCACTTCATTTTTTCATCTCCTTTCCACCTTGCCCTAGGCTTTATTCAATTACTACAATGATGTCGCCTTCATTCACAAAGTCGCCTTCATTCACTTTTACTTCTTTCACCGTTCCATCGAATTCAGCGGCAATCGGAATTTCCATTTTCATCGATTCTAAAATCACGACATCTTGGTCCTCTTCAATCTGATCTCCAACTTTCACTAATACCTTCCATACATTACCTGCCATGCTTGCCAATACTTCACTCATGATTATTCCTCCTATTTTACCTTTTTGGCTTTTTTAGTTTTTAAATACTTGTTAACGAAATCTGTTGTCGTATCACCTGAATGGAATGCCGGGTGGGCAATGACCTCTTCTAGCATTGGGATATTTGTTTTAATCCCTTCAATATGATAATCAGCTAATGCAGCTTGCAGACGATTAATTGCTTCTTCACGATTGCTGCCTTTAACAACCAGCTTCGCAATCATTGGATCATAGAAAGGAGTGACGACGGATTGACCATGAATGGCTAATTCATGTCGAACTCCGGATCCGTTCGGCAGCTCTAATTTTGTTATTTTTCCTGGTGAAGGGAAAAATGTTTTCGGATCTTCTGCATAGATTCGTACTTCAATGGCATGACCATCCCGTTTTACCTCATCTTGAGAAAATTTCAGAGCTTCACCTGCAGCAATTTGCAATTGCTTTTCAACTAAATCTAAACCTGTAATTTCTTCCGTAATCGGATGCTCCACTTGCAATCGGGTATTCATTTCAAGAAAGTAGAAATTCTGCTCTTCATCAACCAAGAACTCGATTGTTCCTGCATTCTTGTACCCAATTGATTTTGCCGCTTTTACAGCTGCCTCCCCCATTTTGGTTCGGGTTGTTTCTGAAATAAACGAGGACGGGGCTTCCTCTACGACTTTTTGATGACGGCGCTGGATCGAACATTCACGTTCCCAAAGGTAAACTGTGTTTCCGAAACTGTCTGCCAAGATTTGAATCTCAATATGTCTTGGATTTTCAACAAATTTTTCAATATACATCGCACCATCGCCAAAGAAATCGGTCGCTCGCTTTTGGTTTCCTTCAAATGCTTTGCGGATCTCGTCCCCGTTATGGACTACCTGCATGCCGATTCCCCCACCACCGGCGGAAGCTTTTAGCATAACAGGATACCCGATGCGGTCAGCCACTTCTACTGCTTCTTCCGCATCTGCCAGTGGGTAGGTAATCCCTGGAACGACAGGAACACTCGCTTTCTCCATCGCTTTGCGTGATTCAATCTTACTGCCCATTTTAGAAATAACCTCTGGAGATGGTCCGATAAAGACAAGCCCTGCTTCCTCGCAACGTCGGGCAAAGTCTGCATTTTCTGATAGCAGGCCATAACCCGGGTGGATTGCTTCCGCCTCTGAAAGCTTTGCGACCTCAAGAATTTTATTGATATTTAGATAGCTCTCCGCTACGCGTGAACCACCGATTAAATAGGCCTCATCTGCCATTTTTACATGTGGAGCATCTGCATCTGCTTCTGAGTAAACTCCAATTGTTATAATGCCTAAGGCTTGGCATGTACGCATAACACGAACAGCGATTTCCCCGCGGTTAGCAATTAAAACTTTTTTGAACATGTATTTCCACCCTTTCTTTCTTGAATAAGAAGGTTCAGCACTCACTTGCATCCTTACAGAGCTTCATCTTTTGTTGTTATGGAGAATATGTAAGACTCGCATCCTTTATTTCTACGTTTATCGTTAACTCCTAATCTAGTATAGGGAACCAGTCATTTGCCGTTCATTTGCCTGACAAATGACTGGCTCTCATTCATCACTATTTAACGGATGATTTGTCTGCAATGATAGTTTGTATTTGCGCAACAGTTGATGGATCTTCCAGGCCTGTAATGTCGCCGTTAACCTTACCTGAGACAACAATTTCCTTTAATAAGCGGCGCATGATTTTTCCTGAAACTGTTTTTGGCAACGTTTCAGTAAAAATAATTGATTTTGGTGCTGCAATCTTTCCAATTTGTTGAATGATTTGATTATTTATTTGCAGCTTAAATTCTTCTGTACCTTTATAGCCATCTGCCAGACGGATAAATACGAGTGGGACTTCTCCTTTTATTTCATCAGGAACCCCAATAATTGCGCATTCAGCAACACCTTCACATTCTAGTGCAGCGCTTTCCATTTCCATTGTACTTAAGCGGTGACCTGCTACATTAAACGCATCATCGGAACGGCCAACTACCCATAAATAACCATCATTATCGATTAATGCCAGGTCGCTGGCATAATAGCAGCCATCTACTTGGCTATAGTATGATCCGTAATATCGCTCCGGTTCTTTCCATAATGTACGGCACAGCATCGGAAATGGTTTTCTAATAACCAGGTTTCCTAACCTTAAAGGTTCAACTGGATTGCCTTCTTCATCAACGATATCCATAACCGCCCCAAGAAATGGAGTGCCTGAGGAGCCCGGTTTCATTGGCGTCAGCCAAGCTGCTCCAGCGATCGGCGATCCAGCTGTTTCGGTTTGCCCCCAAGTATTATTGATATATACCTTCTTCTTTCCTAAAACCTCATATGTCCAATGCCATGTTTCCGGATCGAATGGTTCTCCAACAAGGGAAATGACATCGAGGCAGGATAAATCAAATTTCTCTAATGCCTTTTCTCCCATACTTTTTAGCATTCTTAATGCCGTTGGAGCAGTAAACAATTTATTCACTCTATATTTTTCAATGATTTGATAGAAACGATCCTTCGTTGGATAATCAACGGCCCCTTCAAAGACAACAGTGGTAACACCATTCGCTAAGGCACCTGTAATGCCCCAAATATGCATGGTTAACCAGCCGATATCCGCGGTACACCAGAAAACATCGTCATGATGATGATCCATATGGTACTTAGCATATGTGTAGTTTTGTGTGACAAAAGCCATTCCGGAATGCACGACACCTTTTGGCTTTCCTGTCGTACCACTTGTATAGAAAACGATACCGCTTTCATTTGCTTCGATTCTCTCAGGTTCACAAACGATACTGGCCGCTTTTGTCAGCTCATGCCACCAGTAATCACGGCCTTCTTTCATTTGAACCTCTGACCCTAACCGGTCTACAACAATAACTGCTTTCACAGATGGAATCGATGATACAACATGATCGACCTTATCTTTCAAACGAATGACTTTACCCCGTCGCTCTGTTGCATCTGCAGTGATCAATACTTTAGGCTCAAAACTGATGAGTCGGTCTGTCAATGATTTTTCGGAATAGCCTGAGAAAATCGTATTGTATATCGCACCAACGCGAAAACATGCTAATACGGCTATAAAGGCTTCGGCCAGATTTGGAAGATAGATCGCGACACAATCGCCTTTTTTTACACCAAATGATTTTAAAACATTTGAGAATCGATTTACTTCAGCAAGAAGCATATTATAGGTGTAAAATTTGGTATCCCCGTTTTCCCCCTCCCAAATGAGAGCAGTGCGGTTTCCTGCCCCATTTTCTACGTGCCGATCGAGTAAGTTTACACTCGGGTTACTAATGCCATCGACAAAAAAGCGAAAATCAGGTAGCTGTCCACTAATGGTTTCATTCCATGGTTCATACCAAACTAATTCACGGGCTGCACGATCCCAAAAAGCAGCAGGATCTTCATGGGATTGTTTAAGAAGTTCTTGGAAAGCCTCGCTGCTCCCAATAGAAGTTGCACGCACTTTTTCTTCATTCGGATAAACGAGTTTGCTATTTGAAACTACTTGTAAAATTCCGCTGACATCCATGTAATTTCTCCTTTAACCATTTTTATTTAATGACGATAAAAATTCTTAACATCCAATTTGTTTGGCAATGACCATTCGTTGTACTTCAGATGTTCCTTCACCAATTTCTAAGAGTTTGGCATCACGGAAAAATCTCTCAACCTGATATTCTTTCATATATCCATATCCGCCATGAATTTGAACAGCCTGATCGCATATACGCATGCATATTTCCGAGGCAAATAATTTTGCATAGGCCGCTTCCTTTTTAAACGCTCGTCCTTGATCCTTTAACCAAGCCGCTTTGTAAACCATATTTCGTGCCAATTCGATATTCATAGCCATATCGGCTAATTTAAATTGGATTGCCTGGAAGTTGGATAAACTCTTTCCAAACTGTTTTCTTTCCTTTGCATATTGAAGTGCTTTTTCATATGCTCCTTGAGCAATACCTAAAGCCATGGCACCGATTCCAATTCTTCCGCCATCAAGCGTAGCTAAAAATTGCTTGTAACCGTATCCTTCTTTACCCAGCAGATTTTCTTTCGGAACTCTTACATTCTCTAAAATAAGTTCTGTCGTATTTGAGGCATGCAAACCCATTTTTTCGTAGTTGCTAATGACAGTAAATCCTTCTGCATCAGTAGGAACAATAAATGCGCTGATTCCATTGATTCCTTTAGAGCGGTCTGTTACGGCAGTTACTGCCAAGTGATTGGCATAGCTTGCATTCGTAATAAAACATTTAGAGCCGTTAATGACCCACTCATCACCCTCAAGCACTGCTGTTGTTTGGGTTCCCCCGGCATCGGATCCTGCATTCGGTTCAGTCAATCCAAAAGCCCCTAAAGACTCTCCTGTACAAATCGGTGTTAAGTATTTCTCTTTCTGCTCATGGGTGCCAAATAAATTAATTGGGGCTCCCCCTAATGAAATATGGGCTGAATATGTAATTCCTGTTGATGCACAAACACGACTAAGTTCTTCAACAACAATCGCAAAGCTGATCGTGTCGGCTTCGCCTCCCCCATATTGCTCAGGGAATGGAAGGCCCATAATTCCTAACTCCGCTAATTTCGAAAAAATTTCCTTTGGGAATTCTCCAGTTCGATCACGATCATCTGCTCCAGGAGCAACTTCTGCTTCCGCAAAATCCCGAATTAACTTACGGATCATTTCTTGTTCTTTCGTTAAATCAAAATTCATTTATCTGCAACACCTTTCTGAATTTTCTGACTGTTTTCGACAAAAAACACCTTAGCATATAATGCTTTTTGCTGAACCATAGCGAAACCTTATTCAAGTCTCTTAGTCCGAACCTCCTTTCATTATTTTCATAATTTTCATATAATAAGAATATAACGATAAATAAAATTTGGCTATGTTGATTTTTATGAATATTCTGATAAAAAATTTGTGTGTTTTACACAAATTACATAAGCCGGTTCAATTGCAAAGTCTTCGAGAAAGGATGATGAAAGATGGAAGATACATTAACACATCGGCAGCTTAAGTCCTTAATCCAGGTGTCTAACATGATCAATTCCAAATTGGATATTGATACCATTTTTGATTCCATTATGAATGAAACGATATCTGTCGTTGAAGCCGCCGGAGGGGGATCGATATGGATTTTTGATAAAGAACAAAATCGGCTAATCGCAAAATCAGCTCAAGGATTATTTTATCCCCATATTTTCAGGCAAATTAAACTAGGCAGCGGTGAATCGATGACTGGTTTGTCTTTTGCTGCCAAAAAATGCCTCATGTTTCAAAATGAGGTGGAAATTAAACATGCACTGTCTACATTAACTCCCTATAATAGAGATTTATTGGAGCGGTCGATTCCTAGCAATTTTCATTTTACATCTGTCATTAGTTCACCTATTTTACAAGAGGGAAAATGTATTGGCATGATTACATTGGACTCCTTCGAACATTCTTTGCAGTTTAAGCAGGAGGATATTCATCTATTGGAAGCAATTGGACACCAGGCTGCGATCGCCTTGGAAAAATCGAGCCTTTATTGCGAAAAGGAAAAAATGGTTCGAAAGCTTTCCCAATCAATGGAAATACATAGGAGCTTAGCCAATCTTGTGGTAAATGGAGAAGGAATTCAATCGATTATGAATTTTATCCATAAAACAATTGGTGAGAATATGTTTCTCTTTGATGAAATTGGAGAACTCAAGGCTTTTGCCTGCCACTCCTCTTTTTCAGATGAAATGACCGAGTATATCCATCAATATGCCAAACAAATTATCCTAAGACTAGAAAATTCGCGTACCGTTTCCGAGATAACAATAAATGATGATAATTATCAATTAGTTGTATTATCACTAGGATCCAAACTAAAGTCTCTAGGCGGGCTAATGATCCTTTCTAAACAAAAAATGAGTGAAGTGGATATCGCTGCCCTTGAACATGCTTGTACAGTCATTTCTCTTGAATTGGTTAAAGAGCAAGCCGTTTTGGAAACACAGCAGCGTTTAAGGGGAGAATTCGTGACAAAGCTTTTTTCCGGACAGATGGATGAAGCGCTCATACACCAGGCAAAAAATTTAAACTTTGAACCCAATCGGCAATATGTTGCCATTATTATTAATTTTGAAAGGAAGGGAAACGAGCAAAAGGCTTTTGGCGTTCCTGATGTCAGGAATTTACTCCATATGGCCAATAGGACATTACAGGGAAGGAACTATCAAGGAATGGCTGTAATGGTTGATAATCAAATTGCCGCGCTTTTATCCTTGAATTCAAAATCCACTTCGTCCAATATTGTTGCTGAAATAAAAGAGCTTTCAAACAACTTACAGCATCAGATTCACAATAAATATAACGAGATAGACGTTTCGATTGGCATTGGAAGAATGAAGCAAGGGCTTACTTCTGTCCATGAATCATTTGTAGAAGCGACAAAGTGTATACAGTTTCTCAAAAACTTTTCTTTTGATCATCGAGTCCTCAGTTATACAGACCTTGGCGTTCAGCGGTTTATTTTGCAAAATTCAAAGGAAGAATTGATTGATTTTATTCAGGAAGTTTTGGGTTCCCTTATTGAATATGAACAATCTAGAAAAGGAGAATTGTTAAGCACGCTGATTGGTTATTTAGATCAAAATCAAAACATAAAGAAAACGGCAGATGCCCTGCATATTCACACAAATACCTTAACTTATCGTTTAAAGCGAATCGAGGAAATTCTCTTAACGAACTTGAATGATAGCCAGCAATTATTCAATATTCAATTAGCCATCAATATGTATCGATACGTAAAGGAAAAAGACACATTTCAAAATAAGAATAGCAACCGTTAAATTAAGTTCTCCTCAGGGAACAGATCTTCTAAAGCGTGGGCATTATTTAGAGGTAAGCTAAGTAAGGATAAACACTAAAAGCAACAGATATAAAGGATGTCCCAAAAGCTAGGCTTTTAGGACATCCTCTTTTTATTTACGCAACCTACATTGTGCTGATATCAATCACAAATCGATACTTCACATCCGAAGCTAAAACGCGTTTGTAGGCTTCATCGATTCTGTCGGCCGAAATGACTTCAATCATTGGCGCGATATTATGTTCTGCACAGAACTCTAGCATCTCTTGAGTTTCTCGGATGCCTCCAATCATTGAACCTGCATATGAACGGCGATGACCGATCAATGAAAATACATTTAGTGACAGCGGCTCTGCGGGTGCACCAACATTTACAAGAGTGCCATCCAGGGATAGCAGTGACAAATATGCATCAATGTTTAATTTTGCACTAACCGTGTTAATAATTAAGTCAAAGGTTCCGGCAAGTTTCCCGAATGTTTCCGGGTCACTTGTGGCGTAGTAATTGTCTGCGCCAAGTTGCAAACCATCTTCCTTTTTCTTCAATGTTTGTGACAGAACCGTAACTTCTGCACCCATAGCATGTGCAATTTGAACAGCCATATGACCAAGACCACCCATACCAACTACAGCAACTTTCTTTCCAGGACCTGCTCCCCAATGGTTTAGTGGTGAATATGTCGTAATACCTGCGCATAGTAATGGTGCTGCAGCATCAAGCTCGATGCTGTCAGGAATTCTGACTACGAAGCCCTCCGTTACAACAATATGGGTGGAATAGCCACCTTGAGTAGGCTCGCCGTATTTGTCAACACCAGCGTATGTAGGGACATTTCCATTAAGACAGTATTGTTCTTCTCCTTTACGGCAGTTCTCACATTCGCCACAGGAGTCTACCATACATCCGACCCCAACCCGATCACCGATCTTGTATTTTGTAACATTAGGACCAACAGCCGTAACAATCCCAGCAATCTCATGTCCAGGTACGAGTGGATAGTTCACTGGACCCCATTCGCCGTGAGCAGTATGGATGTCAGAATGGCATATGCCTGCATATTTAATTTCAATTAGAACATCCTGCGAATCAAGATCGCGTCGTTTAATTTCAGCTGCCCGAAACGGTTTGTCTGGACCATCGACAGCTCGTGCTTTTGCAGTGATCATAAAGAAACCTCCATCAGTCTA
>JAUZQA010000899.1 GCA_030705665.1 Bacillota bacterium | reverse complement strand
TAAAATGGAAGAAGAGAATAAATTATCCTTTGAAGAGGCAATGAATAAACTTGAAGGAATTGTAGAGCGGCTTGAAGAAGGTGACGTTCCATTGGAAGAAGCGATTGCCATTTATAAAGAAGGAATGGAACTTTCCAAACTATGTCATGACAAATTAAAAAATGTGGAAGAACAATTGGCACAAATTATTACTGAAGATGGCCGCAGGGAGAGCTTTTCCATTTCAGAGGAGGAATAAAAATTGGAAACTAAGTTGTTGGATTCATTTTCAAAAGAATATAAGCAGCTGCTGGATTCCGAACTTCGAAACTTAGTGAAAGGTCTCGATGCACCTCCGATTATAAAGGAAGCAATGCAATATTCACTTGAGGCAGGCGGGAAGCGGATCCGTCCGTTACTAATTTTTGCTACATTGGATGCATTTGGGGTAAAACCGATATGCGGCCTGCAAGCCGCAAGTGCCATCGAAATGATTCATACCTATTCATTAATCCATGATGACCTGCCATGTATGGATGATGATGACTTAAGGCGAGGGAAACCGACAAATCATAAAGTTTTTGGCGAGGCCGTAGCAGTGTTGGCTGGAGATGCTTTACTTACTTATAGCTTTGAAGTGATTGGTAAAACTCCGAATGAATATGTATCTCCAGATAAAAAAGTTAAGCTGATCCTTGAAATGGCAAAAGCTGCAGGAACTGAAGGGATGGTTGGCGGACAAGTTGCAGATATGTTGGGTGAAGAGAAAGATTTGTCTCTTTCGGAGCTTGAGTATATCCATGTTCACAAAACAGGTAAAATATTGGGATTCTGTGTGACAGCCGGAGCCATTATTGCAGGTGCAAATGAGTCGGAATTAACCAATCTTTCCGGTTTTGCTTACCATCTTGGACTTGCATTTCAAATTCGTGATGATATTCTTGATGTAGAGGGAAATGTTGACTTAATTGGGAAACCTGTAGGAAGTGACACGGCTAATCATAAAAGTACCTATCCGCTTATTTTAACTATGGATGGGGCAAAAGAAGCCTTGAATAAACATATTGATGCTGCTAAGCAATTCTTAAAGAAAACAAAATTAAACACAGATATTCTGCTTGAAATTACGGATTTGGTTGCCTCAAGAGATCATTAAAAGTACATTTGAGGCGGACTTTTAGTTATGATATAATTGATTATATTGAAAAAACGTAATTCAACCGTTATCACGTTTGTGTTAGCGGTTTTTTTACAGAGAAGGAAAACATGCACGCAAATCCTCCAAGAAAAGTATGAAAGTGAGTGGTCCAAATGGATCTGTTATCAATAAAAAATCCTTCCTTTTTAAAAGGGCTTAAAAATAATGAGTTGGAAATGCTAAGTGAGGAGATCCGCCAATTCTTAATTGAAAAGCTTTCTGTGACTGGAGGCCATATTGGACCAAATTTAGGTGTAGTCGAACTTACAATTGCTTTACATAAATGCTTTGATAGTCCGCGAGATAAAATAATTTGGGATGTT
>JAUZQA010000898.1 GCA_030705665.1 Bacillota bacterium | reverse complement strand
GTTTTTTGCCGTACAATCGTTTCATATTTTCAATTGTTAGTTTATCCTTTTCTGCTCCCCGTTTTTCAAGGCCAGCGATAACTTGGTTAAATTTAGTTTCGTTTAAATTTTGGCCGAATTTAAACTTTGACGAGATATCTACTGTAGATATCTTAATCAACATGACTCCTTTTAAGTTTCGTTTATAGTCAGGGTTATTCACATCAATAGGTTGATAGCCACCTTCAGGTTGCAATTTTTCCATAAATGCCGTAAACACTTCTGCTTTTTCCTCAAGATCATCAATGATTGATGCATTCCCTTTTATGATTACCGACTTAAAAAACGCAGAAGCCGGGCATGCGAGATTTGGATCAGTAAAATAGGACGGTAAAAGCGCATATTCACTTGCAACAGCAAAAGTAACATAAGGGTGGTGAGAAATATTTTTGAACTTTTGCCCGATTTTACTGCCATGAAAATAGACTGATCCCTTATAGTAAACAAAATTCAGTGGTGTAATGTCAGGAAATCCATCTTCATTAATGGTGCCCAAAAAACCAAAACTCATCTCCGATAAAAATTGCTCAATCTCTTGTCTTTCAGTTATAGAAAATTCTTTTCTCCGCATGTGATATCCCCCTTAAAATCATGCATCTTTTTCAGCCCTTGCTGTATCCTTAGTATAGAGTGAATATTGGTATTCCCAATAGAACCAGTTTTCATATTTTTTATGGATCCAGATTAAAAAGTAGGTGTTAAATTTGACTGTTGATTTTTACTCGAGACACTGGATTTCCGCAGACGTGCAGTGGGAGGGGGGCCTTCACTTCAAATTATTGCCTACCTTCACAGCGGTTTTTTCTTCTTCATGGTCGTTAATCAGATCTGTTGGCAACCATGTAACCAATTTATTGGCTTTCTCGGTCGTCAATCAGCTCTATTGACTACTGTGAAACCTATTTTTTTGCATTCATGGTTGTCAATAAGCCTAATTGGCTACAGTGAAACCCATTTTTGTAGACTTCTAGGTCGTCAATAAGCCCAATTGGCTACCATGTAACTTATTTTTTCTGCATCTCGGTCGTCAATAAACTTGTAAAAAAATCAACAGCAGCTTTTAACATAGCCTAATTTAGAGGAAAGATTTATCAAGAGTGGGGATTGAAAGATGAATGCGGTTGTAATCAACGAACGACGAGGATCGCTAGAATTAAATAAAGCTGGATATTCCCTTCGCGAGCAGGAATCCAGCTTTTTATTTAAAAATTGGCTAAGCGCATCGGCAGTCCCCCATAATTATAGGGGACTTGTTTTTTCATTTGGATTTTATTTATTTTTTGCCATGACCGCAAAGTAATATCATCCATGATTTGTCCTCCTTACTGAATGCCTAAAGCCTTAGCTACTTGATCTAATTGTTCATTCATCCATTGTAGGTAGGTCTTGCCCTTAGGTTCTGTTTCAGTGACTTTTACAACTGGAACTCCAGAGGATTTGGCCATTTTTACAAGATTGTCAACT
>JAUZQA010000897.1 GCA_030705665.1 Bacillota bacterium | reverse complement strand
TACCGAATTGTCTCAAAAAGTATCAATGAACATAAATTGGAAAATTGAAAGCTTTCCATTGGAAAAAGGGGTCGAAGATCACCTATTTAGAATCCTGCAAGAATCTGTATCGAATACGCTCAGACATGCGAAAGCGACAAGTCTTGACGTTTTATTAATCAAACGAAATGATCTGGTTATCATGCGTATTGTTGATGATGGGATTGGGTTTCAAACAGATGAAACGAAAGCCGGTTCATATGGCATGCAAAATATGCAGGAGCGCGCCCTTGAAATTGGCGGTACCTTAAAGATTGTTAGTGTGAAAGATAACGGAACACGGTTAGAAGTGAAGGTTCCATTAGTAAAGAACGGGGATGTTGCAAATGATTAGAGTTGTATTCGTGGATGACCATGAAATGGTGAGAATTGGTGTTTCTGCCTATCTATCGGCACAGCCGGATATTGAGGTTGTTGGGGAAGCGGGTGATGGAAAGACCGGTGTGGAATTAGCTTTGGACCTTAAACCGGATATTATTCTCATGGACCTCGTGATGAAGGAAATGGATGGGATTGAGGCAACAAGAAGAATCATCGAAAAATGGCCGGAGGCAAAAATTATCATTGTTACAAGCTTCCTAGATGATGAAAAGGTTTATCCTGCACTTGAAGCGGGAGCGACAAGCTATATGTTAAAAACCTCTAAAGCGAGCGAGATTGCTGATGCTGTTCGCAATACATACCATGGCCAATCAGTCCTTGAGCCTGAAGTAACCGGGAAAATGATGATGAAAATGCGTCAACAAAATCAGCATTTCCTTCATGATGAACTCACGAGCCGCGAAATGGAAATTTTGCTTTTAATGGCCGAAGGGAAATCAAATCAAGAAATTGCCGATCAGTTGTTTATCGCACTAAAAACTGTGAAAACTCATGTAAGCAATATCTTAAGCAAACTGCAGGTTCAGGATCGTACACAAGCTGTAATTTATGCGTTTAAGCATTCGCTGATAGAATAACGTTCTTTATCAAAAGGAGCTTTTTCAGGCTCTTTTTATTTTGCCGAAAAAGTGTATTTAGATTTTTTACTACTAATCGTCTTGCTTGTCTCATACCTTTATAAAGTAAGTTCTTTACAAAGGAGACTAAAGACAAGTGGCTACATTATATAAAGGCGTATTCTTTCTAGCAGCTTCAGCATTTTTAGGAGAAAGTATTGAGTTTTTAATTAACATGATTCTTGCAAGGGAGTTGGGCAAACATGGGCTGGGGCTTTATATGTCAATTCTCCCCTCCATTTATCTGATCGTCCTGCTTTCGAGCTTTGAACTTCAGGTTTCCATCTCCAAATTTATTGCTGAAAAAGATGGAAGGTATCACCGAAGTATCCTTCATCATGCAATTATGATTGCGATTGTATTTACATCTGTTCTCTTTATCATGACGACAGGAGTTATTCCATTTGTTCCTGTATTTGATGCCTATCATCCCTATACAAGATGGCTTGTGATTCTATTGATTCCGGTC
>JAUZQA010000896.1 GCA_030705665.1 Bacillota bacterium | reverse complement strand
GTGGTAACAATTTGGAGATCCTTTGAAGCAGCAGACTGCGAGCTCTCTTCTTTTTGGACCCGAACCTCAATTGGCTGAACAGTCTGCAGGAACGGGATTTTAAAATGCAGACCCTCTGATAGGATGGTTGGTTTTACCGCTCCCAACTGCAAAAGAACTCCCCTATAGCCAGCAGCCACCGTAGTCACCGACGAAAAAACGAGAATTAACACAACAACCGCAATAAAGGCGCCCAAAATCGCTTTTGTATATTTCATTGTTCCTGCTCCCCCTTTTATCTTAAAAAAGCAGATTTTTACAACAATGTATGAATGATTCTTCTTGATAGAACTTGATTTTGTCATATATTACAAGACTAATATACCACATTGTTAGAAAAATTTTCCATATCTATTCCAAAAAAGATGAGGGCTATAAACGAACGTGTTCTGTTCCCATCGCTAATATTGTTGGAACAGGACATATATCATTCCCATACACTTTTGTTAGAGTAATTCATGAAAGGATGGGGAGTATGCCGGAGTTGCCAACGGTCAGTCTTGGGTCCACAGGGGAATATGTAAGATTAGTGCAAATGAATCTAAACGGGTTAGCTCTTAACTATAACAACTTTGCCATCGATGGTACGTTTGATGAGAGAACAATGGCAGTAGTGAAAGATTTTCAAGACCGATTTCAAATGGAAAGCAACGGGATTGTTGAAGCACATACATGGAGCGTCTTAATAGAACAGGTCAAGCTTGTCCAAAAGCAATTAAATATAAATGGATATAATGTCGGCTTCCCCGATGGATGGTATAGGGCCTCCACTACAAGCGCTGTTCAAAGTTTTCAGCAAAGTAATGGTTTACAGCCGTTAGGAATTTTCGATCCGCGAACACGAAGGAAATTATTTAATCCCCATCCACGGGATCATATGGATCAACGCCCAAGTTCCACAGATATAAATTCACTTCATCCCTACGTTGCGGAGTTGGCAAGAAGATTTTTAGAATTGACGAGAGCACATGGTTTGGATGTTCGGATCACAGAAGCATTCAGAAACTGGGAGGAATCAGATAGATTATTCGCTCAAGGAAGAACAACACCGGGACCAATTGTTTCAAATGCCAGGGGAGGGGACTCCTATCACAACTGGGGATTAGCCTTTGATGCGGCACCTATTGAAAATGGTCAGGTATCAAATGATATCCAGAAATACTTTACTATGGGTCATTTAGGAGAACAATTAGGTCTTAAATGGGGAGGAACATTTAAGAGTATTGTCGATTATCCTCATTATCAATATACATTTGGATTAAACACTTGGGATCTTTTAAATGGAGTTATGCCGCCTGGATAAGCAGCCAAAAAAAAACTCTGTATGACAGAGTTTTTTTTTGGCTATGATTCTTCATAACTGTGTTCTTTTATTGGTTAAACGTATGAGCGGAATAGCGATTAAGACCGCAATTATAGCAGCTGCAATTCCTAAAGCAATTGGACCAGGCAACTCCCAATGTCCATG
>JAUZQA010000895.1 GCA_030705665.1 Bacillota bacterium | reverse complement strand
CTGCAATTGATACACATGAAGCTGTCAGCAATTATATGGTGGCTAAGGGATTCTATTTCCCTCATAATTTAGGGGAACAATTGACTGTTGATTTAACAGCGACCGATACGGCTTTAAATCTTTCTGAAAAATAAAACGCAGAAAATTTCATCTAGGCCGTCAATCGAGGTTATTGACGACCTTTTTCAGTGACAATTATTATTGACATGGATGGAATGTATTGTTAAGATTTTTTCATTGAATATAGCAAGCAATGAAAGTTATGGGTAAAACTATAACTGGAGCAGCTTCTGGAGAGACCGATTTTTTGCGGCGCCGAAGGATTCACAATCTCAGGCAAAAGGACAGAAGAAGATTTTGTGCAATCCTGCACACTCTTCTATACCTTTACCCAAGATTGGTGCATATCCAATCTTTTTTTATTTCTCAAAATGAGGTGGAAAAAATGGAAAGAAGAAGAGCAGTAGTAAGTGTTATTGGAAAGGACCAAGTAGGTATTATTTCAAGGGTTACCACCATACTAGCCAATAATAATATGAACATTCTTGACATCAGTCAAACAATTTTACAAGACTTTTTTACCATGATGATGCTGATCGATGTCTCCACAGTTGAAAATTTAAACAAGCTTCGGGAAGAACTAGATATTGCCGCAGATGAAATGGGCTTAAAAATCAATATTCAACTAGAAGAAATCTTTCAGGCCATGCATCGAATTTAATTGAGGGAGAGATACATATGCCAATTGCAATGGATGAAATACTCCAAACCATACGTATGGTGCAAATGGAGAACTTAGATATCCGCACAGTTACGATGGGAATCAGTCTCCGCGACTGTGCAGATTCTGATTTTGAAAAAATGAAAGAAAATGTTTATACGAAAATCACAAAGTATGCCAAAAATCTAAAATCGGTAGCCGAAGAAACATCACAGGAATATGGTGTTCCAATTATCAACAAACGGATTTCAATCACCCCGATCGCAGAAATCCTCGGGAATGCAACAGTGGAGCAAACCATCGAGCTTGCGAAAACCCTTGATAAAGCTGCAAAAAATCTTGGCGTTGATTTTATCGGGGGCTTTTCTGCACTTATTCATAAAGGTTTATCAAAAGGCGATGAAACCCTCCTTCAGGCCCTTCCAGCAGCACTTAGTGTAACGGAGCGGGTTTGTTCATCGATTTCAGTGGGAACAACAAAGACTGGAATTAACATGGATGCCGTGCGTAAATTGGGCTTTCTCATCAAAGATGCTGCTGAATTAACAAGAGATCAAAATGGAATTGCCTGTGCGAAACTGGTTGTATTCTGTAATCCAGTTGAAGATAATCCTTTTATGGCAGGGGCTTTTCACGGTGCTGGTGAAGGTGAAGTCGTCTTAAATGTTGGCGTTAGCGGGCCTGGTGTAGTGTTAAATGCCTTAAAGCGCCATCCAGATGTGGACCTTGGTCAGGTTGCGGATATTATCAAAAAAACAGCTTTCAAAATTACTCGTGCGGGTGAGCT
>JAUZQA010000894.1 GCA_030705665.1 Bacillota bacterium | reverse complement strand
CCTACTATGATTCCCAATAATAAGGCAATTAGTGGTGTTAATAAATTGGTTAAGCGTTTAGACATGTGTTCCTTCCCCCGCTTCTTTTCTGCTTGAACCTGCCATTAATAATCCAAGCTCTTGTTCAGTTGTTTCTTTAGGATCAACAACAGCCACAATTTTCCCCTCATATATAACCGCAATCCGATCACTGACATTCATGATTTCATCTAATTCAAAAGAGACTAGCAGTACTGCTTTCCCATGGTCACGCTGCTCAATTAAGCGTTTATGAATAAACTCAATCGCACCAACATCCAGTCCCCGTGTTGGCTGGGCGGCAATTAATAAATCAGGATCTCGATCTACTTCACGGCCAATAATCGCTTTTTGCTGATTTCCCCCGGACAAGGCCCGTGCTAAGGTATATTCACTTGGAGTCCGCACATCAAATTCGGTTATTAATTTTCTGGCTTTGTTATAGATCTCAGTAAAATTAAGGATTCCCCGTTTGGAAAAAGGCCGTTTGTAATAGGTTTGCAGCACCATGTTTTCTCCAATAGGATAATTCAAAACTAAACCATGCTTATGCCGATCCTGCGGGATGTGTCCTACTCCTGATTCTGAAATCTTTCGGGGAGCCAGGTTAAGAAGTTCCTTACCATTAACCTTCACACTGCCGCTTTCCGATTTACGCAATCCAGTTATCGCTTCAATTAATTCAGATTGTCCATTTCCGTCAATCCCAGCAATTCCGACAATTTCTCCTGCCCGAACTTGTAAATCGAGGCCATTGACCGCCGTAACACCGCGAGAGTCTTTAACAACCAAATCCTTAATGTTTAATACTTCCTGCTGCGGTTCTGCCGGTTTTTTTTCAGTTTTAAAAACCACTTCGCGGCCAACCATTAAACTTGCTAATTCGTTTTGGTTTGTTTCACTAACATTCACCGTTCCGATTCCTTTTCCTTTTCGAATAACGGTACAGCGGTCACAAACCTCCAGAATTTCTTTAAGCTTATGTGTGATCAGAATAATTGATTTTCCTTCTTTAATAAGTGTTCTCATAATTTGAATGAGTTCTTTTATTTCTTGAGGAGTAAGGACTGCCGTTGGTTCATCAAAGATGAGGATTTCAGCTCCGCGATAGAGTGTTTTTAAAATTTCCACTCTTTGCTGCATCCCCACGGATATATCTGCTATTTTAGCTTTTGGATCAACGGAGAGACCGTACCGCTCTGAAATTTCCCGAACCTCTTTTTCAGCCTGCTTTAGATCAATCCTGCCGCCTTTTGTTGTTTCTTTTCCTAGAATGATATTTTCCGTAACGGTAAAAACATCAACAAGCATGAAATGCTGATGAACCATTCCTATCCCCAAATCATTTGCAATATTTGGATTAGTGATTTTCACTGGTTTGCCTTTGACGCGGATTTCCCCTTGCTCTGGCTGATATAATCCAAAGAGGACATTCATTAGAGTTGATTTGCCTGCTCCATTTTCGCCAAGGAGGGCATGAATTTCCCCTTTTTTAACCTGTAGT
>JAUZQA010000893.1 GCA_030705665.1 Bacillota bacterium | reverse complement strand
GTTATTTCATGGAGCATCAATCATACGTTCGAACAAGGTTTTGTGAATCGGATGCCTTGGGTCATATCAATAATGTTAGTTTTTTTATCTATTTAGAGCAAGCAAGAGTTGACTTTTTTGTGGATACCAGAATCCTTGAAAATGTAAATGATTGGTCTTTTGTTGCCGCATCAGTACATTGTAATTTTAAAAAACAAGCGTTTGTAAATCAAAGTCTTGTAATCAAAACCTGGGTAAGTCAAATCGGTCGAACCAGCGTAACATTAAAACATCAAATCCTTGATGAAAACAATGAAGATATAATTGCAGAAGGGGAAGATGTGTTAGTTTCTTACAATGTTATCGAGCAGAAACCGGATCCACTGAGTGAACAAATCAAAGAAAAGTTAAAATTGTACCAATTTTAGAACATGAAAGCGTTATCAATTATATCGGAGTTTCATAGGGGGGATTCGAATGGCATTTTTTGAAACAAGTGATGGTGTGAAATTATTTTTTCAACAAAAAGGGGAAGGTAATCCAATCGTATTCATTCACGGCTGGTCTGGAGACCATACTATATTTGATCCAATATTTAATGATCTAAGCATGAAGTTTAACGTGATCTCCTATGATCTAAGAGGGCATGGAAGTTCTGATAGACCCGAACATGGTCTAACTTTAAAAAGGTTTGCAACAGACCTTGAGGAATTAATGGCCAGTTTGGAACTTACAGGTGTAACTCTTGTTGGACATTCGATGGGGGCTTCCACCACTTTTGAATATATCAGAAACTATGGTGTGTCCAGATTAAAATCTGTATCAATTTTTGACATGACCCCAAAACTGGTGAATGACGACCAATGGAAGTTAGGACTCTACCGTGGTAAGTACACCAAGGAAGATGCGAATAGAGATTTAACCCAAATGAATGAGGATTTCTTAAAATTTGCAGGCCCTTTTGCTAAAAGTGTCCTTCCGTACTTAACAGACGAAATGTTAAAGGAGCATCTCGTAGTGGTTAAAAGAAATACTCCCCATGTTTTGGCGGCCATGTGGCATGCAATGGCTGTTAGTGATTTTAGAGTTGTACTTCCTAAAATCACTGTTCCAACGCAAATAATCTACGGAGAAAAAAGCACACTGTATTCAAAGGAAACTGCAGAATATATACATTCACAAATCCCTCATTCAAAAATAATACCTTTTGAAAATTGTACTCACATGCTAGTCGCAGAAAATCCAGTCAAAACGACACAAGTGATTCGAGAAATGGCAAATATAAAATGATTGACAGTTGATACTTGGACACCATAAATTACGTAATTCATTAAATGTTCAAACCTTTTTGAATAGTATGTTAACGGTTGGAAAATTTGCTCAATTTCCAAAACTAATAAACTATAATAATAGTGTAAAGAAGGTTTAATAATACTTTTTCAAAAGGGGTCCTTTATATGTTTAATAAATGTCTAAGAGAGAACAAAGTTGCCGCCTACATTCTCACGGTGTTGCGTTTGTATCTTGGATATGAATGGTTAATGGC
>JAUZQA010000892.1 GCA_030705665.1 Bacillota bacterium | reverse complement strand
TCTTTTATTAATGATTCGTATAAATAAGCCTGGCTGCTATTTTGCGGCCAATCGCTTTGGAAGCGGAAGCTTTTGTTAAGGGCTGGGGTTAATACAAATACCCCTTCATCATTTCTTAGGATCATTTGACTTTGGTCTTTTGCGGCATTTTTCAAGTTAACTCGATAATAGGTTGGATCCTTATGCCAGATTTCAACGTTATACACCTGCGAATCCTGACCCATTTTTAACGTCATTTTCGCGTTCACTTTATACCCAGAAAGATTATCGAGCCTTTTATTTAACTCTTTCACCACATCACCCTGTGATTTAGTTCCACATGCAGCTAAAACAAAAATGACCATCAGTCCGGTAAAGATCAGCATTAATTTTTTCCTCATTCATTTCAACCCCTTCTTGTCTCATTTCAGTTTAATTTTGAGAAGAGCAAAGGCAGGGTTCAGGCTTTGATGAAGTCAGATTATTTGCTGTGATTAGAAATGTAAAAGGTTTATTTTCCATGAGTTCATAGCTGACCTTGTCTCTCCTAGTTCCCTATGAATATATGAGACAAGTATTTGGAATATGACATGAGGTTGGCAAGCTTTAGCTTTCCTCAATGATTACTTGGGCAACGGCGTACTCTTTGCTGTGGGAGATCGACAAATACGCCTGTCCTTCGGGCCTAATAACGAAAGGCTTTCCAATGCTATTGGTGCCAATTTCAATGTCCTGAAACGATAATTCTTTCCCAATCCCCGTTCCATTTGCTTTAGAGAATGCTTCCTTAGCAGCAAACCTTCCAGCCAAAAATTCCGTTTTTCTGGCGTCAGATAAAGTTTCAAACATCTCGACCTCACTCGGGCATAAAACCCGCTCAATAAACTTCGGCTGCCGCTGAATTATTTCCTGAACCCGTGACAGTTCAATAATATCGATTCCAATTCCTTTTATCATCAGATTACATCCTTCTATTTATATTCTAATTTGCATAATAGTATATAAGACAAACATTCGGTAAAGCTGAATGAAAAAGGCTATGTTAGCGAACTCGCTGATTTTTTAACCTTGTTGATTAGGAGCGGAAATCAACAAGCCATTTAACACAGCCACTAAAAAATTAAGGAGGTTCCTATGTTTACAAGGACAGAAAGCTTTCGGGAGTTTCTTCGCTTTTATCCTATCGTTAGCTTCATTATTACCATTCATATTATATTATATCTCTTGACCATATTGCCTTTTTTCCCGAACCAATGGTTTTACGAAACATTTTCGGGGGTTAATTTATATATTATGGAAGGACAGATATGGAGACTGATCACACCCACTTTTATTCATAGCGGTTTTTCACATATGCTTTTTAATAGTTTTTCCCTTGTTTTATTTGGCCCTCCCCTTGAACGGATGCTTGGAAAAGGCAGGTTCTTGTTCGTTTACCTGGTTTCCGGAGTAATTGCAAATATCGCAACTTTATTCCTGGAACCATTAACGTTTATCCATGTTGGTTCAAGCGGTGCCATTTTTGGTCTATTCGGTTATTATATTTCCATC
>JAUZQA010000891.1 GCA_030705665.1 Bacillota bacterium | reverse complement strand
TCTAAAGGATCCATTGTTATCATCTCAGAGGTGGCTGTTCTCCGTAAGTGATTTTTATTTCCAATATTAACTTGCTATTTACGGTTATAAACTTATCTCCTAATTGGTTAAGCCGGCGATCAATAAAAATTCTTCTAAATATTTGGATGACTCAGTTCCCGTCCTACTGTTTTAAATTTAAAGTATCGTTTATTCCAAAATATTTGAGAAATGTTTAAGATCTAAGAAAATATATACTGTCTGGTGATGGAGGGTGATGAATAATACAAATCTTGATCATGAAATTTTGAGATTAATTGAAGCGCAGCCCGAAATAAGTGATAAGGATATTGCGTCCAGTCTTTCAGTTCCGGAGGAATTGATAAAGATCTGCATTGCAAATCTTAAAGACACACGGCAGAAAATCCTGATTATGGGTGATGGAAACAGCACTTCCAATATTAAGGCAACACTAGAAGCTGAAAATTATAACGTTGTCAAAGTTCCTGGAGGCTTTTCCGCACTTGAACTCGTAAAAACTGAAAAACCTGATCTTGTCCTGCTGGAAACAGGGCTTGCAAACCTTGAAGGTTTTAAAATATGCAAACAGCTTAGAACCAGTTCAAGGTACTGGTGGATCCCAGTAATGGTGCTCAGTGAAAGAGGCGAGGTGAAAAACAGAGTTGAGGCTTTTGAATCGGGAGTTGATGATTATGTTACTACGCCTTTTAACCCAATGGAACTGAGAGCCAGAGTGGGAATGATCTTAAGGCGTACTCATATTTAATTCCAAAGCCAGATCATAGCAGAAGAAAGCCTTTTTACTTTAAAACTTTGCAAACTAAAAAACCGCTCTGAAAAATCTTTTTAGGGCACTCCTTTGAATTTTTTTTGTCCCATCGGCGTGTCAGAAATATTCTGAGACATATTTGTTAAATGTGCTTATAAATATCCTACTAAAAGCCTTATTAAACGTCTTCGTCGTCACTTTACGAGCTCTTAAAACTTATTAATTAATTTTCTCTGTCTATCGAAATACTTGATATACAATTATTTATTATTTTTAAAAAGTCTTTAGACCAGGTTTTTAGGAGACGAAAAGCTATGAATTTGAATCTGAGCCTAATTTAAGCATCTCCAGATTCGAGAGATCCTTAATTCCTCAATGTGAAACGTTATACTCAAACTTTTGACATGCCGTGAGAGGAGAGAATCCTAACTTTTACCGAAATCGACTCACCGAATTTTTCCGATTTCATTTTATAGATATATTTCTCCAGGTCAGGGCACAATTGTGGATTAAATAAAAGAAGAGCTGAAGAACTTAAGACTAAAATACATATTTTTTCATTAATTTTAATAATAATTTGAAAGAGAAGTATAAAGTTGTTTTATCTTACCTAATTATTACCCACGTTTTGAAAACCTTGTTTGTAAAATAATAAAGTACAGGAATATTTCAAAATCCTTAAAAAAGAGCAAAACATATTATCATTTGTAACTGTAAACATGTCCTCAGAACGTAAATTATGATGTGAAAACTGAGATATATCCTT
>JAUZQA010000890.1 GCA_030705665.1 Bacillota bacterium | reverse complement strand
GCTAGCTTAAGACCATGCATTAAACGGCTGTAAGAAAGACCGTTGATGCGTGCTGCTGCATTGATACGAGTAATCCAAAGTTTACGGAAGTCGCGTTTTTTCTGACGACGGTCACGAAATGCATATTGTAAAGATTTCATAACCTGTTGGTTAGCAACTTTATATAATGTATGTTTTGAACCAAAATAACCTTTAGCTAATTTAAGAACTTTTTTACGACGCTTGCGCGTAACTGTACCGCCTTTTACACGTGGCATGTACTTTCCCTCCTATATAAATCGAAATGGGTTTCGAAATTACTTAATATTGTCTAATAATTGACGGATGCGTTTGAAGTCGCCTTTAGAAACAAGAGCTGATTTGCGAAGTTTACGTTTTGCCTTTGTAGACTTGTTAGCAAATAAATGGCTTGTATAAGCGTGGTCACGCTTAAGTTGGCCAGAACCTGTTTTCTTGAAACGCTTTGCAGCGCCGCGGTGAGTTTTCATTTTTGGCATTTGGAATTCCTCCCTATTACTTGTCGATTTTCGGTGCTAAAACCAGGAACATGCTGCGGCCATCCATTTTAGGATGAGACTCGATTGTAGCTACTTCCTTGCACTCTTCAGAAAAACGGTCTAAAACACGTTGTCCGATCTCTTTATGCGTAATTGCCCGGCCCTTAAAACGGATCGAAGCTTTTACTTTATCGCCTTTTTCTAAAAACTTAATTGCATTACGAAGCTTTGTATTAAAGTCATGTTCATCAATCGTTGGGCTAAGACGAACCTCTTTGATATTGATGATTTTTTGATTTTTACGAGCTTCTTTATCTTTCTTTTGCTGCTCGAACTTAAATTTTCCATAGTCCATTATTCGGGCTACCGGAGGTTTTGCGTTCGGTGCAACAAGTACCAAGTCCAAATTTACTCGTCCAGCAATTTCTAACGCTTCATTTTTGGATTTGATTCCTAACTGCTCTCCATTTTGGTCAATTAAACGAACCTCACGAGCACGAATGCCATCGTTTAACAACATATCTTTGCTAATAATTAGCCACCTCCAAGGTTTCATAACAAATACAACTTTTTGGGTCAAGGCTGCTGAGTATCAATATTGATACGAGAAACTCCCATCAATCACTTGATCAGACGTAGACCCTTGTTGAATCGGCAAGAATTTTTAAATACATAAACAAAAAAAGTGCGGATGTAAACACCCACACTTTACGAAACATAATTAATGAATCAATTCGTTCACGTAAACCTGCCAACTGCCGAAAGTCTCGCGTCAATCAGGTGAGAAGCGGGTGCTTCTTCTTTTCCCAAAACAATGTATTTAATTTTACCTTTGTAACTATATCACAGTCGAAGATAGAAGTCAAATAACTATTTTCTTGGCAACAAAAAACATTGTACCCTATTGAACAGAGTTTTTCAATAGGGTAATTTTTTCATTATCCTTGTTTCACTTCAGCTTTCAGTGATGCAAGGAAATGATCAAATGCCACGGTTTCTGAGTTTTGTTCCCCATACTTACGGACATTCACTGCATTTTC
>JAUZQA010000089.1 GCA_030705665.1 Bacillota bacterium | reverse complement strand
GATTTGTTATTGAAAAGGGAATTTCGATAATGAAATGGGAGGAGGTGCATGAGCTAGACGAGACGCAAAGCAGGGAAAATTCCCTACTGCAAGTATAGATAGAGATCATAACTTTTTCTCGGGGCTGTCCCGAGTTACGCTCATCGTAACGCTCTTTTTGGCTTGGGTCGAAACTATAAAATTTTAAAGGCGGTGTGAGCAAAGCAAAACTCGAATAATCAAAAAGCTTTACCGGAACCTAAAAAAGATTCCAAACTTAAGCTTTTTGCACCGCCCTTTTACTAAAAAAGGGCAGGAACAAGTTTGATATAAAAAACTGTCCAACGCCCTTGTTAACTGTTTTGCTTATTATACTAACTCAATGATAACCATTGGTGCGCCGTCGCCACGACGAGGTCCAAGTTTCATGATACGAGTGTATCCGCCTTGACGCTCTTGGTAACGAGGAGCGATATCAGTGAAAAGTTTTTGCAAAGCATCTGTACCATTTTCAGCATCAGCTACTTCATTACGTACATATGCAGCAGCTAAACGACGTGCATGTAAATCACCGCGTTTGCCTAAAGTGATCATTTTTTCAACAGTTGAACGAAGCTCTTTCGCACGAGTTTCTGTTGTTTCAATACGTTCGTTGATAATTAAGTCTGTAGTTAAATCACGTAGCATCGCTTTACGTTGAGCGCTAGTGCGTCCTAACTTTCTGTAACCCATGAAGGATTCCCTCCTTTTTGAAGTTGTTAAACGGATTAGCATGTTAACAAGAAAACAGCTAGTTAATGGATGTTAACTAGTCGTCTCTGCGTAAGCCTAATCCAAGCTCTTCTAGTTTTGCCTTCACTTCTTCAAGTGATTTGCGTCCTAAGTTACGTACTTTCATCATATCTTCTTCAGTTTTATTAGCTAATTCCTGAACAGTATTAATTCCAGCACGCTTCAAACAGTTATAAGAACGAACCGATAGATCAAGCTCTTCAATTGTCATTTCAAGAACTTTTTCTTTTTGGTCTTCTTCTTTTTCAATCATAATCTCAGCATTTTGAGCTTCATCAGTTAAACCAACGAAAATATTTAAATGCTCTGTCAAGATTTTAGAACCAAGCGCAATTGCTTCCTTCGGCCCCGTGCTTCCATCTGTCCAAACGTCTAACGTTAATTTATCATAGTTTGACATTTGGCCTACGCGTGTATTTTCTACTTGATAAGAAACCCGTGAGACTGGTGTATAAATCGAATCAATTGGAATCACACCAATTGGTTGGTCTTCACGCTTGTTTTGTTCAGCAAGAGTGTAACCACGACCTCTTCTTGCTGTTAAACGCATACGAAGATGACCATTCGCACCTAGAGTTGCAATATGAAGATCAGGATTCAAGATTTCAACATCACTGTCATGGGTAATGTCAGCTGCTTTTACAGGACCTTCACTTTGAACATCAATTTCAAGTGTTTTCTCTTCTTCAGAGTAGATTTTTAACGCTAGTTTCTTAATGTTTAGGATGATGGACGTTACATCCTCTACGACGCCTTCAATTGTTGAGAACTCATGAAGTACCCCATCGACTTGAATCGATGTAACAGCGGCACCAGGGAGTGAGGATAATAGGATACGACGTAAGGAGTTACCCAAAGTGGTACCATATCCACGCTCAAGTGGTTCTACGACGAACTTGCCGTACTTGGCATCATCGCTGATCTCAACCGTTTCGATTTTTGGTTTTTCTATTTCGATCATCAAATAACCCTCCTTCAAAACGTCGAAAACCCGGCTAGTTTGTTCTAACCGAAATTCCCCCATGTATACGTTCCCGTTATGTGCACAACAACTGGAATAATGAATCTGTATGAACGGAAATTAGTACATATCCCATTATTGACAAGGATACTAATTTTATACAGAAAAATTAAACACGACGACGTTTTGGTGGGCGACAGCCATTATGAGGAACAGGCGTAACGTCTTTAATTGCTGTTACTTCAAGTCCTGCTGCTTGAAGAGCACGAATTGCTGCTTCACGGCCTGCACCAGGTCCTTTAACAGTAACTTCTAGTGTTTTCATACCATGTTCCATAGAAGTTTTAGCTGCAGTTTCTGCTGCCATTTGTGCTGCGAATGGAGTAGATTTACGAGAACCCTTAAACCCAAGCGCACCTGCACTAGACCAAGAAATTGCATTACCATGGATATCTGTAATTGTTACGATTGTGTTGTTAAATGTTGAACGGATATGTGCAATACCTGCTTCAATATTCTTTTTAACACGGCGTTTACGTGTGTTTGTTTTACGAGCCATTTAAATGAGTACCTCCTTTACCGATTATTTTTTCTTGTTCGCTACAGTCTTACGAGGACCTTTGCGTGTACGAGCGTTGTTTTTCGTATTTTGTCCGCGAACCGGTAAACCACGGCGATGACGTAAACCGCGATAGCTGCCGATTTCCATCAAACGTTTAATGTTTAAAGAAACTTCACGTCGAAGGTCACCTTCAACCTTTAATTTATCGATAATATCACGGATTTTATTTAATTCTTCTTCTGTTAAATCGCGTACACGAGTTTCTTCAGAAACACCAGCTTCCGCTAGAACTTTTTGTGCAGTAGATTTACCAATACCATAGATGTAAGTTAAAGAGATTATTACACGTTTTTCACGTGGAATATCTACACCAGCAATACGTGCCATAAAATTTGCGCACCTCCTTCGAATTAACCTTGTTTTTGTTTATGTTTAGGGTTTTCACAGATAACCATAACTTTTCCGCGTCTACGGATAACTTTGCACTTTTCGCAGATCGGTTTTACAGATGGTCTTACTTTCATTATCCTAACCTCCTTAATAGTTCGGAGTGCAAGTAGATTATTTAAAGCGATACGTAATACGTCCGCGTGTTAAGTCATATGGAGAAAGCTCAACAGTCACTTTGTCACCAGGTAAAATTCGAATGAAGTGCATGCGGATTTTACCTGAAACATGAGCCAACACTGTATGACCATTTTCTAATTCTACCTTAAACATGGCGTTTGGCAAAGTTTCAATGACTTTACCCTCAATTTCAATAACATCATCTTTCGCCATCAAAATCGTCTCCCTTCTCTTTACAGATTTGCGTTCATTCAAAAACATAGTAAGTGTAAGCAGGTCTAACGTTCGTTACACGTCCGTTTCCTCAGGTACAATTCTGAAGTTCAGGAGATACTTGATCAAATAATTGAAGATGTAGAGGATCTTTACTTTGCTGTATCAAACTTGCTAGTTTCTCCGTCTGCAACAAAAAATAATCTATAATCCAGCAACCTTACAATTATATCATACTGACCCGCATCTCGTCCGCTAGTAACTATTACAAAATTGTCCTTTTTGCGGAATATGATCGTTTTAGTCCAATAATATCCAGGTCTTTTGAGTGGAACGTTGTCAGAGACCCATCATGAGGAATGACTGACTCTTCATGTAAGTCTTTCCCTGCACATCGTCCTGCATACTCGCGTACAATCGAAAAACCATTTGCCTCAACATACTTTGAATCGCAAGGGAGATTTTGAAAGACGTTCACCTGGTTTTACTTCATTCAAGCCTTCGTAGGTTGATTCAACTGTGATCTTGTTTTCCTTTTGGGTCTTGCAAATGATCATTCAGCTAATCCTCTAAGTAACTGCTTGATTTCCGCAAAAACAACAGAAATATCACGTTGGCCATCCAATGTACGCAAATAGCCTTTTTCTTCATAGAAATCCAATAAAGGTTGGGCTTGCTTAATATTAACTTCTAAACGATTTTGAACTGTTTCTGCATTATCATCTGCCCGTTGATAAAGCTCACCGCCACAACGGTCACAAACACCTTCCTGTGCAGGCGGGTTGAAAATAAGATGATAAGTTGCACCACAGCTCTTACAAATACGACGTCCTGTTAAACGTTCCATTAGGATATTCTTATCAACATCGATATTGATTACATAATCAATTTTTCGTTCTAAATCAGTAAGAATATTTTCTAATGCTTCTGCTTGAGGAACTGTTCTAGGAAAACCATCTAGTAAAAAGCCTTTTTTGCAATCATCCTTACTTAGACGCTCGCGTACGATTCCGATGGTTACTTCATCTGGAACAAGCTCGCCTTTGTCCATGAATGATTTTGCTTTTAAACCTAGTTCTGTTCCATCTTTCATAGCTGCACGGAACATATCTCCAGTAGAGATATGAGGGATGCCGTATTCCTCGACAATTTTTTCAGCTTGGGTGCCTTTACCTGCACCTGGTAGCCCCATTAATACTAAATTCACACGTATTTCCCCCTTCGTGCTAAATGGGTTTCAGGGAACAAACGTCCCCAAAACCAGTTATTTTATAAACCCTTTATAATGGCGTTTTACCAACTGCGCCTCTAGCTGTCTCATTGTTTCAAGTGCTACACCGACTACGATAAGCAAACTTGTTCCGCCAATTTGTGCCGTTTGTGGAAGATTGGCAACCTGAATAAAGATAACTGGAAGTACAGCAACAACCGCTAAGAAAATCGAACCAACAAATGTTAACCGATATAATACCCGTGTTAAGTATTCATGTGTACTTTTCCCAGGACGAATTCCTGGAATATAGCCACTTTGCTTTTGCAGATTTTCTGCTGCTTGTTCAGGATTAACCTGAATAAAGGCATAGAAATACGTAAAGGCAATAATTAACGCGGCATAAATCACCATTCCAATTGGCTGTGAATAATCAAATATTTTTCCAATCCAAATCGTCGCTTGGTTGGTTGGGAAAAACGAAGCAATTGTTCTTGGTGTGACAATAAACGAAATTGCAAAGATAACAGGGATAACCCCTGCAGCATTCACTTTTAACGGCATGTGAGTTGATTGTCCTCCAACTGGAGTACGTCCTGCAACCACACGTTTTGCATATTGAATTGGAATCTTTCGTTTAGCCTGGTCAAAGAAAATAACCCCGACTACTACAGCTACAACAGCAAGAGCAAGAACTAACACAGTGACAATTTTAATGAATAGTTGACTACCAACATTTTCAAATTGTTGAATGTAAATTTGATTTAATGTTGTTGGAATCTGTGCAACAATTCCAGCAAAGATGATAATCGAAATCCCATTTCCTACACCGTTTGAAGTAATTTGCTCACCAAGCCACATTAAAAATGCAGTCCCGGCTGTTAACACAGTAGCAATAAGAAGGTAAGTACCGATATTAGGGTTTGAAATAAGCTGTCCTCCAGCTAAGTTATTAAAGCCATAAGACATTCCTATTCCTTCAATAAAACCTAGAACGACAGTAAAATAACGTGTGAATTGAGCTAATTTACGACGTCCGGCATCTCCTTGTTTGGACCACTCTGTAAACTTTGGTACTACATCCATCTGTAATAGTTGAACAATGATGGAAGCTGTGATATAAGGCATAATACCCATGGCAAAGATGGAGAATTTCTTTAATGCTCCTCCACCAAAGGTATTTAGAATTCCAAATATATTTGCACCGCTCGTAGTATCAAGTGCAGCAGCATTTACATTTGGCACAGGAATAAACGTTCCAAGTCGAAACACAACTAACATTAAAAGGGTGAATATGATCTTTCGTCTTATATCACCCACGCGCATAAAATTGGAGATGGTTGAAAACATTAGATCACCTCAGTATTTCCACCGGCAGCTTCGATAGCTTCCTTAGCAGCAGAGGAGAATTTATGAGCTTTTACAGTCAATTTTTTCTCTAATGTTCCATTAGCAAGAATTTTAATTCCTGCTTTTTCGCTTTTAACAACGCCAGATTCGATAAGAAGTTCTGGAGTAACTTCTGTACCGTCCTCAAAGCGGTTTAAAACGTCAAGATTAACTACTGCATATTCTTTACGATTGATGTTTGTAAATCCACGTTTTGGTAAACGACGGAATAGAGGTGTTTGACCACCTTCGAAACCGATGCGAACACCGCCGCCAGAACGGGCATTTTGTCCTTTATGACCTTTTCCGGCAGTTTTACCTTGACCAGAACCGATACCGCGTCCTAAACGTTTACGTTCTTTACGAGAACCCTCAGCAGGTTTTAACTCATGAAGTTTCATATTGGCACCTCCTTATTGAAAGAGAAAAATCAATTATTGTTCTTTAACAGATACAAGATGAGACACTTTTTTGACCATGCCGCGAATCGCAACATTATCCTCATGCTCAACTGTTTGATTAAGTTTGCGTAATCCTAATGCTTTTACTGTTTCACGTTGGTCTTCTGGACGACCAATTAGGCTGCGAGTGAGGGTGATTGCTAATTTTGCCATTATGTTTCCCCCCTTATCCTAATAGTTCTTCTACTGATTTCCCACGTAATTTAGCTACGTCTTCAGCACGTTTTAATTGTTTTAGTCCTTCAATCGTTGCACGAACCATATTAATAGGTGTGTTTGTTCCTAATGATTTAGAAAGGATATCAGCAACACCTGCTAATTCTAGCACGGCACGAACTGGACCACCAGCGATAACTCCTGTACCTTCTGAAGCAGGTTTAAGAAGAATTTCACCAGCGCCAAAGCGGCCAATTACTTGGTGAGGAACTGTAGTTCCAACCATTGGCACTTCGACTAAGTTTTTCTTTGCATCCTCAATGGCTTTACGAATTGCATCAGGTACCTCTTGAGCTTTACCTGTACCGAAACCGACATGACCGTTTTTATCTCCTACTACGACAAGAGCAGAGAAACGGAAACGACGTCCACCTTTAACAACTTTCGCAACACGGTTAACTGTAACAACGCGTTCTTCAAGTTCAAGTTTGTTTGGATCAATACGACGCATCTTTTTGTGTCCCTCCTTTGACTATTAAAATTGTAGGCCGTTTTCGCGGGCTGCATCAGCCAATGCTTGAATACGTCCATGATATAAGTATCCTCCGCGATCAAATACAACCGCTTCAACACCTTTTTCAAGCGCACGTTTTGCGACTAATTCTCCAACCTTTTGTGCAGCTTCAGTATTACTTGTAGATTCAAGATTTAAATCTTTTTCTATTGTAGAAGCACTTGCTAAAGTTACTCCGTTCAAATCATCAATCACTTGAGCATAAATGTGTTTGTTAGAGCGGAACACATTTAGACGCGGACGAGCTGAAGTTCCGCTAAGTTTCGCACGAACACGAGCATGTCTTTTCTTGCGAGTAGCGTTTTTATCAAGCTTCGTAATCATTTACGTCACTCCTTTCATTTACCTAAGCGGCATTACTTACCTGTTTTACCTTCTTTACGACGAACAAATTCGCCTTCATAACGGATTCCTTTACCTTTGTAAGGCTCTGGACGACGAACGTCACGAATGTTAGCTGCTAATGCGCCAACGCGCTCTTTACTTGTTCCTTTTACAATAATTTTTGTATTGGCAGGAACTTCAATTTCAATACCAGCTTCTGGTGTGATTTCAACTGGATGTGAATATCCTACGTTTAACACAAGTTTGTTACCTTGTTTTTGCGCACGATATCCTACCCCGATCAATTCTAAAGCTTTTTCAAATCCTTTGGAAACACCTTCAACCATGTTTGAAAGTAACGCGCGAGTTGTACCGTGCAATGCGCGGTGTTCCTTAGATTCAGATGGGCGAGAAACATTAATGATGTTCTCTTCTACTTTGATCTCAATATCGGGATTAAAAGTACGAGTTAGTTCGCCTTTAGGTCCTTTTACTGTAACAACATTACCATTTAATGTTACCGTAACTCCTGCTGGAATTTCGATAGGCTTTTTTCCTACGCGAGACATTTAGTGCACCTCCATTCATTCAAAAAATCTATTACCAAACGTATGCTAAAACTTCTCCACCGATTTGTTTTGCGCGAGCTTCTTTGTCTGTTACAACACCTGTTGATGTTGATACTAACGCGATACCAAGTCCGTTAAGTACACGTGGTACCTCATCGGATTTTGCGTAAACACGAAGGCCAGGCTTGCTTATACGTTTTAAACCAGTGATTACACGTTGGTTGTTTGCACCGTATTTTAAGAAGATACGGATAATACCTTGTTTATTATCTTCAATATATTCAACGTCACGCACGAAACCTTCACGCTTTAGAATTTCAGCGATCTGTTTTTTAATATTAGAAGCAGGCACTTCTAACTTTTCGTGACGCACCATATTCGCATTTCGAATGCGAGTAAGCATATCAGCAATTGGATCTGTCATGACCATTATTTTTACCTCCTTCCACAGCTTTGGGTTTTACCAGCTAGCTTTTTTAACACCAGGAATTTGTCCTTTATACGCTAATTCACGGAAACAAATACGGCAAAGCTTAAATTTGCGGTATACAGAGTGTGGACGGCCGCAGCGTTCGCAGCGAGTATACTCTTGTACTTTATATTTAGGCGTGCGTTTTTGTTTCACAATCATTGACTTTTTAGCCACGTTTTCGCCTCCCTTATTTCGTGATTACTTTTGGAATGGCATTCCAATTTGAGTTAAAAGCTCACGAGCTTCTTCATCAGTGTTGGCAGTTGTAACAATAACAATATCCATACCACGAACTTTGGTTACTTTATCGTAATCAATTTCAGGGAAGATTAATTGTTCTTTAACACCCAAAGTGTAGTTGCCGCGGCCATCAAAAGCTTTCTTCGAAATACCACGGAAGTCACGTACACGAGGTAAAGACACAGAAATTAATTTATCCAGGAATTCATACATACGCTCTCCACGAAGAGTAACCTTCGCACCGATCGGCATACCTTCACGAAGACGGAAACCAGCGATCGATTTTTTAGCACGAGTTACAACAGGCTTTTGTCCTGTAATGATGGATAGCTCTTCTACTGCATTATCAAGTGATTTTGCATTTTGAACAGCATCACCAACACCCATGTTCAAAACAATTTTTTCGATTTTTGGAACTTGCATTACTGATTTATAGTTGAACTTGCTCACAAGAGCAGGCGAGATCTCTTTAACATATCTTTCCTTTAGGCGGTTCATTGAGTGTACCTCCCTTCTTTAATTAACTATTTATCTAAAACTTCACCGGATTTTGCTACGCGAACTTTCTTGCCATCAACTGTTTGGTACCCTACACGAGTTGGGTTGCCAGACTTAGGATCGATTGGCATCACGTTTGACACATGAATCGGCGCTTCTTGGTTAATGATTCCACCTTGTGGGTTAACTTGAGAAGGTTTAGTGTGTTTCTTTACGATGTTAATACCTTCTACAAGAACACGGCTTTCTTTAGGATAGGCAGCAAGGATTACTCCTGTTTTACCTTTATCCTTACCAGAGATGACTCTGACTTTATCACCTTTTTTTACATGCATCTGGTCGCACCTCCTTAAAGGCAATGTATTTAAAAAATTATAGAACTTCTGGAGCTAGGGAAACGATTTTCATAAAGTTGTTATCACGAAGTTCGCGAGCAACTGGTCCAAAAATACGAGTTCCACGTGGGCTCTTATCATCACGGATAATTACACATGCGTTTTCATCGAAACGAATGTATGAACCGTCTTGGCGACGAGCACCACTCTTTGTACGTACAACAACAGCTTTAACAACGTCACCTTTTTTAACAACGCCACCTGGTGTTGCTTGTTTCACTGTACAAACGATAACATCGCCAATACCAGCAAATTTACGGCCAGAACCACCCAATACTTTGATTGTAAGTACTTCACGTGCACCAGAGTTGTCAGCAACTTTTAAACGTGTTTCTTGTTGAATCATGCGTGTAACCTCCTTTCGGAATTAAGCTAATCCGAACAATTATATAATAACTGCTTTTTCTACTACTTCTACTAAACGGAAACGTTTTGTAGCTGAAAGCGGGCGAGTTTCCATAATACGTACTACATCACCGATTTTAGCTTCATTTTGCTCATCATGAGCTTTGAACTTTTTAGAGTACTTAACGCGTTTACCGTAAAGAGGATGCTTTTTATATGTTTCAACTAGAACAGTAATGGTTTTATCCATTTTGTCAGAAACAACGCGTCCACTGTAAACTTTGCGTTGATTGCGTTCACTCATTGGGCGAACCTCCTCTCGTGTTTTACTTATTAACGCTGATTTCTCTTTCACGAATCACAGTTTTCATACGAGCGATCGCTTTGCGTACTTCACGAATGCGAGCTGTGTTTTCAAGTTGTCCAGTCGCCAATTGAAAGCGAAGGTTGAAAAGCTCTTCTTTTAAGGATTTAACTTTTTGTTCAATTTCGGCAGTGGTAAGGTCACGAATTTCATTAGCTTTCATTTGATTCACCACCAATTTCTTCACGTTTTACAAACTTACATTTTATAGGTAGTTTGTGCATTGCAAGGCGAAGTGCTTCACGTGCGATTTCTTCAGGAACACCTGCGATTTCAAACATAATTCTTCCTGGTTTCACAACGGCAACCCATCCTTCAGGTGCCCCTTTACCAGAACCCATCCGAACCTCTAAAGGCTTTGCAGTATATGCTTTATGTGGGAATATTTTAATCCAAACTTTACCGCCACGTTTCATGTAACGAGTCATTGCAATACGGGCAGCCTCAATTTGGCGGTTAGTAATCCAAGAAGCTTCTAATGCTTGTAAACCATATTCGCCGAAAGTAACTTCAGTACCACCTTTTGATGTACCTTTCATACTTCCACGGTGTGGACGGCGATATTTTACGCGTTTTGGCAATAACATATTATTTGCCTCCTTCCGCAGTTTTCTTCTTAGTAGGAAGGACTTCTCCACGATAGATCCATACTTTTACGCCAAGCTT